>JASFUV010000024.1:0-9458 GCA_050050155.1 Acidimicrobiia bacterium
ACTCCCAGTTCTTCGGCTACAACGCCTACGGCGTCAAGGCCGCCGCCCAGGAGTTCTACGGCAAGGACCTCGACGAGCTCTCCATCGCCGAGGCGGCCGCCATGATGGTGCCGATCCGCAACCCGACCTTCTACGACTTCCGGCTCCAGGAGAACCGCGTCATCGCCCGTCGCAACTCGGTGATCGATCAGATGGAGAAGCTGGACTTCATCACCCCCACCCAGGCCGCCAGCGCCAAGGCGCAACCCCTGACGACGATCGAGCACCGGTCGCTCGAAGACCTGGCCCCCGCGGTGATGATCGCCGCCCGGGAGGATCTGCTCAACAACACCGAGTACGGCCTCGGAGACACCTACCAGGAGCGCAAGCAGGCGCTGTTCGGGTGCCCGGCCGACGACACCGAATGTGAGGGCGGCGGCGGTCTCAAGGTCACCGTCACGGTCAACTACGCCCAGCAGCAGGAAGCGAACCGGATCCTGCGCTCCTGGTTCCGCGACCTCGACGGGCCGACCGGCGCCATCGCCATGGTCGACAACGAGACGGGCGCCATCCGGGTGATGGCGAGCGGCCTCGACTTCGGCGACGACATCGCCGCCGGGCAGCGCCCCTACGACCTCGCCACCAAGGGTCGGCGCCAGGCCGGCTCGGCCTTCAAGCCGATCGCCCTCATCTCGTCGCTGCAGAACGGCAGCCAGTACGGATGGCCCATCACCCTCGGCACCTATTGGGACTACACCAGCCCCCAGATCATCGACTGCGGCTACCCGTGCAGCCCGGAGGGCAGCACCTGGACCGTACGCAACGCCGGCGGCGGCGGCGAAGGCATCCGCACCCTCGAGCAGGCCACCTACCTGTCGACCAACACGGTCTACGCCCAGGTGTCGCTGGCGGTGGGCCCGGAGCACATCGTCGACACCGCCCACCAGATCGGGATCGAGTCCCCGCTCAACCCGGTGCTCTCCATCGCCCTCGGCACCCAGTCGGTGAGCCCGCTGGAGATGGCCTCGGCCTATTCGACGATCGCCAACTACGGCGAGAAGGTCGACAGCTACCTCATCCAGCGGGTCGAGGACAGTGAAGGCAACGTCATCTACGAGCACGAGCCGCAGCGGGAACGGGTTCTCGACGAGGCCCTCGCCGCCGCCGTGGTGCGGACCCTGGAGAAGGTCACCACCCAGGGCACCGCCTCGTTCGTGCGCGGCGAGCTGGGCCGGCCGGTGGCGGGCAAGACCGGAACCGCCCAGAACTTCCGCGACGTGTGGTTCATGGGCTTCATCCCGCAGTACACCACCGCGGTGTGGGTCGGGTATCCCGACGCCCAGGTGGAGATGGTCGACTTCACCGTCTACGACGAGAAGGCCGGTCGCGAGCAGCACATCCAGCGGGCCTACGGCGGTACGGTGGCGGCCCCGGTCTGGGTCGACTTCATGCAGTGGGTCACCCAGGACCTCCCCGAGGAGGATTTTCCGCCCAGCCCCGAAGGCATCGAGGTCTACTACCGGACGCCGAAGACCGAGGTGCCCGACGTGCTGGAGATGACCGAGGAGGACGCCAAGGACGCCATCTACAAGGCGGGGCTGCAGGCCGACATCCAGATGGTGCCGTCGACCGAGCCGGAGGGCACCATCCTCAGCCAGGACCCCGAAGGGGGAACCGAGGTCGCGCAGGGATCGAGCGTCACCGTGCTCATCTCCAGCGGAGAGCCGCCCGAGATGCCGGTGTGGATCAACCTGCCGATCAGCGAGTTCGAGGAGACCCTCACCGCCTACAACGAGGAAACGGCGCTCGACCTGACCTGGGTACGGGTCGACGTCCCGGTCGAGGACCCCACCTCGTGGGATCGCATCGTCGGCACCGACCCGCCCCCCGGCGCCCTGGTGGAGTCCGGCCAGCAGATCACGATCCGGGTCGGGGTGCCTCCCCCAACCCCCACAACGACCACGACGCTGCCCGGCCCCTGACCTCGCCGCCTCAGCCGCCGGCGGGGCGCGCCGGCGAGACCTCTCCCCCCGCATCGATCGGCGTGCCCAGGAGGCGGAGGAGGGGACCGACCCCGGCCGGCACCGGCTTGCCCTAGCCTGGCGGGCTCATGGACACCACTCCCCCGCTGCGGCGGCTCTGGCGCTACTCGCACGGCCACCGGGCCCGCATCGTACGGGCCACGATCTGGTCGGTGCTCAACAAGGCCCTCGACATCGCACCCCCGGTGCTGATCGGAATGGCCGTCGACGTCGTGGTCAACCAGGAGACCTCGATGCTGAGCCATCTCGGGTTCGCCACCCCCCGCAGCCAGCTGGTGGCCCTCGCCGTGGTGACGTTCGCGGTATGGGCCTTCGAGTCCCTGTTCGAGTACCTGCTCGGGATCGAGTGGCGCAACCTGGCCCAGACCATCCAGCACGAGCTGCGGGTCGACGCCTACGGCCACATGCAGCACCTCGAGATGGCCTACTTCGAGGATCGGGCGTCTGGGGACCTGCAGGCGGTGCTCAACGACGACGTCAACCAACTGGAACGGTTCCTCGATCGCGGCGCCAACGAGGTGATCCAGGTGCTCACCACGGTGGTGCTCATCGGCGCCGTGTTCTTCGCCCTCGCCCCCCGCATCGCGTGGCTGGCGTTCCTGCCGGTGCCGTTCATCTTGTGGGGATCGTTCCGCTTCCAGCACCGCATCGAGCCCCGCTACGCCGAGGTGCGCGAGCAGGCCGCCGCGGTCAACAGCCAGCTCGCCACCAACCTGGGCGGCATCGCCACCATCAAGGCCTTCACCGCCGAAGACCGCGAGGTCGGCCGGATCGGGGTCGAGAGCGATCGCTACCGGGTGGCGAACCGGGGCGCCATCGCGCTCAGCTCCGCCTTCTCCCCGCTCATCCGGGTCGTGATCCTCGTGGGCTTCATCGCCACCCTGCTGTGGGGTGGGTTCCTCGCCCTCGACGGAGGCATCTCGGTCGGGTTCTACAGCGTGATGGTGTTCCTCACCCAGCGCCTGTTGTGGCCGCTGACGCGACTCGGGGAGACCTTCGACCTCTATCAGCGGGCCATGGCCTCCACCCGGCGGGTCCTCGACGTTCTCGACACCGAGGCCTCCATCACGCCGGGCGAGGTCCGCCTCCCGCAGGTGGCGGGTCGGGTCGACTTCGACGGCGTCGACTTCAGCTACGTGGCGGGGACCCCGGTGCTCCACGACGTCACATTCTCGATCCCCGAACGCGAGACCATCGCCTTCGTCGGTCCCACCGGATCCGGCAAGACCACGCTGGTCAAGCTGCTGCTCCGTTTCTACGACGTGGGACGGGGAGCGGTCCGTCTCGACGGCCACGATATCCGGACGCTCGATCTCCACGATCTGCGGGAGGCGATCGCCCTGGTGAGCCAGGACGTCTTCCTGTTCCACGGCACGGTGCGGGACAACATCGCGTATGGGCGTCCCGATGCCTCCGACGCGGACATCCGGCGAGCGGCCGAGATCGCCGAGGCCCACGAGTTCATCGTCGACCTCCCCGACGGGTACGACACGATCGTCGGCGAGCGGGGTCAGAAGCTCTCCGGAGGCCAGCGTCAGCGGATCTCGATCGCCCGCGCCGTGCTGACGGAGTCGCGCATCCTGGTGCTCGACGAGGCCACGTCGGCGGTCGACAACGAGACCGAAGCCGCCATCCAGCGGTCCTTGGCCCGCATCGCCCACGACCGGACCACGTTGGTGATTGCCCACCGTCTCTCCACCATCCGCCACGCCGATCGCATCTACGTCCTCGACGGTGGCGGCATCTGCGAGGTCGGAACGCATGAGGAGCTGGTGGCAGGCAACGGGCTGTACCGGTCGCTGTGGGACGTCCAGACCGGCGAGGTCATCGCCTAGCCAAGGCGATCTTTCGCGATCCTCCATCGAGGTTCTTGCGCTCACCTGTCGTTACTTGATATCAAGTCGCCATGAAGTCACCTCAGTCCTCGACGGCGCCCGGGAGCCTCCTTGATGTCCGTCCTCCCATCATGGATTCCGCGCCATTCCCGGGCGCCGTCGGGCCCAGCGCTCCGGTCCGTCCCACCGCGGTGCCCCGCCCCTTCGTCCGGCCCGCGGTGTGGGACACCGGGCCCGGCGGCCTGGCGATGGACGACCCCTACATTCGTCGCTTCTGGACCGCCGCCATCGGCGCGGGGGCGGTCGCCGACCTGCTCCGACTCGCCACCGCCGCACGCCGCGATCGCTCCCTGCGCCGTCCCCACTCCCTCCCCGCCCTCATCCGGGCCGGGCTGGTCCGCATCGTCGACCACCGCCTCGAGGTCCGCACCCGCGTCCCGCTCCTCCCCCCGCCGCTGGTGCGCCGCCTCCCGCCCCGGGTGCGCCGCGACCACGAGCGCTTCGTCGCCGCCGATCGAGGGGGGTCGCGGGCCTGATAGCGTGGGCGGATGGAGTTCACCGTCGAAGCCGCCGCCGACGCCCTCGCAGACCGCACCCGCATCCTGATCTTCACCGGCGCCGGGATCTCCACCGAATCGGGGATCCCCGACTTCCGGAGCCCGGGCGGTTTGTGGACCCGGCTCAACCCGGACGACTTCACGCTGAGTCGCTACCTGAGCGACCCCGAGGTCCGGGCGAGGTCGTGGGCGGCCCGCTTTCCCCGCCTCTACGGCGGCTCCACGCCCAACCCCGCCCACCACGCCGTCGTCGACCTGTGGAAGGCGGGCCGCATGGTGGGATGCGTCACCCAGAACATCGACGGCCTGCACCAGGAAGCCGGGCTCCCCCTCGACACGGTCGCCGAGTTGCACGGCAACGCCGATGGCATCGCCTGCGTCGATTGCGGTGCCGCCGCCGACATCCCCGAGGTGGAAACCCGCTACGGCGAGGGCGACCACGATCCCCGTTGCCTCAACTGCGGCGGCATCCTCAAGACCACCGTCGTCTTCTTCGAGGAGATGCTGCCGGGCCGGCCGATGGAACAGGCCCAGACCTGGATCGGCGAGGCGGATGCCGTGATCGCCGTTGGGTCCAGCCTCTCGGTGTTCCCCGCCGCCTACATCCCGCTCGAGATCGCAGGCCGCGGCCACCCGATGGTCATCATCAACAAGGGCCCCACCGAGTACGACAACCGCGCCAGGGTGCGTATCCGGGGGATGGCCGGCACCATCCTCCCCGAGTTGGTGGCGGCCCTCACCACCTGACCGTCTCCGGTCCGGCAGCGATCCGGGCCCACTAGCGTCACCTCATGACATCGAGCTACCGCGACCTCATCGCCCGGGCGAAGGCACAGATCCGGGAGATCGGCTCCGGGGAGCTGGAATCCCGGCTCGGCGACATCCTGCTCGTCGACGTTCGCGAGCCCGCCGAGCACGCCCGAGGCTCCCTCCCGGGGGCGATGCTCATCCCCCGCGGCTCGGTCACGTCGCAGCTTCCGGGGATCGCCCCCGAGCAGGATCGTGAGATCGTGGTCTACTGCGCGGTGGGCGACCGGTCGGCGCTGGCGGCCGCCGCCCTCCAGGACGCCGGCTACACCCGGGTCTCGTCCCTCGCCGGCGGCATCGTCGGCTGGGCGGCCTCCGGCCACCCGGTCGTCGCGCCGGACTCCCCCGCCGCCGACCGCCTCGCTCGCTACCACCGCCAGATCGTCCTCCCCCAGGTAGGCGAGGAGGGCCAGCGCCGCCTCTTGGCATCACGGGTGGTCATCGTCGGAGCCGGCGGGCTCGGGTCCCCTGCCGCGCTGTACCTCGCAGCCGCCGGGGTCGGCACCCTCCGCGTGGTGGACGGGGACGCCGTCGAGGTGACCAATCTGCAGCGCCAGATCCTCCACGACACCCGCCGGATCGGCCGGCCGAAGGTGGAATCGGTCCGCCAACGCCTCGGCGATCTCAACCCCGACGTAACGGTCGAGGCCCATCCGGTCCACCTCACCGCCGGCAACGCCCTCGCCCTCCTCGGCGGCGCCGACGTCATCGTCGACGGCACCGACAGCTTTCCCGCCCGCTACCTCATCAACGACGCCGCGCTCCACTTGAAGATCCCGGTGGTCCACGGCGCCGTGTTCCGCTTCGAGGGACAGGCGACCACGTTCCGCCCCTACGCCGGGCCCTGCTACCGATGTCTCTTCCCGGCCCCTCCCTCACCCGAGCTGGCGCCGCCATGCGCCGAGGCAGGGGTGCTGGGGGCGCTGCCCGGCATCATCGGGTCGATCCAGGCCGCCGAGACGATCAAGCTCCTGCTCGGGGTCGGCACCCCTCTGGTGGGCCACCTCCTCAGCTACGACGTCCTCGATCAGGTTCCGCAGGTGCTCCGGTTCGGTCGGGACCCGGACTGCCCGGCGTGCGGTGACGAACGGCACCCACCGGCGCTGATCGACTACGACGAGACGTGCGCTCCGGGACGGAACACCCGATCCTGAGAGATCAGTCGTAGACGGGATGGAGTCCCGGGAGACGGGCGTAGCGCACCATCGGCTCCCGCTCCGGCGCCTCCTCGACGGCAGGCTCCGGCTCGTCGGCGGGCGGCACGGTGGTGGTCACCGGGGCGGCCGCGGCCGCGTCGTCGGCTTCCGGCGCCGGATCGTTGGGCTGCGACGCCGGGGGCGCATCGGCGGGGGTGGACGGTTCGGGCTCGGGCTCCGGTTCGACGGTCGGCGGCTCCGGTTCGACCGGAGTCACCAGGCCGGCGGGGCCCTTCATGAACACCACCGTCACCCACAGCTCGCCGTCGCCCTGCGCCACCCCGACCCCCACGTAGTTGTAGTCGCCGAGGATGTTGGCCCGGTGGCCGGACGACCGCATGAAGGCGTTGTGGATGGCATCGGCGCTCGGGCCGACTCCGACGTTCTCGCCGAGTCCGATCCAGTTGGAGCAGACCGAGCTCAGGTTGGGATTGTGGTAGAGATCGTCGGCGGCCAGCATCTCCTTGGAGTGGGCGCGGGCGTCATCGACGAGATCCCAGTACACCTCGACCGGCGCCAGCCCCTGCGCGGCGCGCTCGGCGTTGATCTTGGCGACGAAGCTGCCCTCCGCCGACGCGTGGGCTGCCGGAACGGCGAGCCCCGTGAGCATCACGGTGAGCGCCGCCAAGAGTGCAAGTATCCGCCGCAGCGGTGCCATTCGGAAGGCCCCTTACTGAAAGTAGCCAGTGCTGCTACTTTCCGTATCGGCAGGGGGCCCTCGCGCTTGAGAACTAAGCGTGGTCGAATTGACCACAAATGGTGGTTATGGGTGCCTCGTACAGGTCACTCGGCGAGCTGCTCGGCGAGCGCCACCAGCGTCCGCACCCCGAACCCGGTGCCGCCCTCCGTCGTGTAGTCGGAGGTGGCTTCGGCCCGCGCCGGCCCGGCGACGTCGAGGTGCGCCCACGGGATGTCACCGACGAACTCCGACAGCAACAGGGCGGCCGTGATGGCCCCCCCGTACGGCCCACCGATGTTCTTCATGTCGGCGACCGAGGAATCGAGGTCCTTGCGGTACTCCCCTTCGAGCGGCAGGCGCCACATCTTCTCGCCCGCCCCCTTGGCGGCGGATTCCACCGCGGCCGCGGCGCCGTCGTCGTTGGCGAGCACCCCACCCACCGTCGACCCGAGCGCCACCCGGCACGCCCCGGTGAGAGTGGCCACGTCGACGATCATGTCCGGCGACTCCTCGGCGACCAGCGACAGGCCGTCGGCCAGCACCAGCCGCCCCTCGGCATCGGTGTTGAGCACCTCGATCGTCTTCCCGTTGCGGATCCGGACGACATCACCGGGATGCTGAGCGCCGCCGCCGGTCATGTTCTCCGCCAGCGGCGCCACGCCGATCACCTCGAGGGGAACGCCGAGACGGGCGATCGCCTGCATGGCGCCCACCACCGCCGCCGCTCCGGACATGTCGGTCTTCATGGTCTCCATGCCCTTGGCCGTCTTGATGGAGAGCCCGCCGCTGTCGAACACGATGCCCTTGCCGACCAGGCCCAACGTCCCGGTTGCGCCCTCGGGCGTGTGGCGCATCACCACCATCCGCGGCGGGTTGTCGGCGCCCGCCCCCACCCCGAGGAGACCACCGAACCGCTCCGCGGCACATTCCGTCTCGTCGTAGACCCGAACCGCGAACCCGGCCTCCTCGCCGACCTCCCCGATGCGGGCCGCCAGGGTGGCAGGCGGCTTCGCCCCCGCCGGCTCGTTGACGAGATCGCGGGCCAGCGCCACCGCTTCGGCCACGATCCGACCGTGCGCGATGTCCGTCTCGATGTCGTCCCCGGCCCCGGCGAGCACCAGGCGCTCGGTCAGGATCGGGGACGGATCGGAGCGGTAGGGGTCGAAGCGGTAGCGGCCCAGCAGGAACCCGACCGTCACCGGCTCTGCGGCGCCGTCGATACCGACGTGATGCAGCGTCGTTGCGACCACCCGGTGACGGGTCACCGCCCGCGCCACGTTCCCTGCCACCCGCCGCAGGGTCTCGGCGTCGGCCTCGGCTCCCAGCCCGGCGAACAGCACCTGTCCGGCGCCGATCCGTTCCCCGCCGGGGACCGCCGCCAGCTGTCCCACCTTCCCGGTGAACTCGGCCTGTGCCAGGTAGTCGTCGATCCCGTCCCCGAGGCACTCCACCACCCAGTCGGCTCCCGGGCCCCACACCCGCTCCTCGAATACGGGAACCACCACGACGTCCGCCGAAACCTCCTCGATCCCGGCTCCCGGCACGATCTCGATCATTGCTGCTCCTCTTCCTCACGACTCGGGGTCCACGTTTCCTCGGCCGCCCGCGCCAGTACATACAGGTAGTCGGACAGGCGGTTCAGGTACGGCATCACCAGCGAGTCCTGGCGCTTGCCGGCGACGAGATGTGCCACCGCCCGCCGCTCGGCACGCCGCACCATGGTCCGGGCCACGTCCAGCGCCGCCGCCAGCCGCGAATCACCCGGCACCACGAAGCCGGACGGCATGCCGCGGCTCGCAACGGTCCGGTCGATCGCCCGCTCCAGCGCCGTCACCATGGCGGCGTCGACCTTGCTTACGCCCGGCTCCATCGCGGCGGCCGCGTCCGGCCCGGCCGCCAGCTCGGCGGCGACCACGAACAGCTCCCGCTGGATCCGAAGGATCTCATCACCGAGTGGGTTGGGGGCGGCGACCTCGGCGCGCGCCACCCCGAGGAAGGCGACCGCTTCGTCGACCGCGCCGTAGGCCTCCGGACCACTGGCATGCTTCGAGACCCGTCCCCCCCGGAACAGGCCGGTCGAACCGTCATCGCCTCGGCGCGTGTAGATCTTCACGCCGGCAAGCCTAGAGACCGTCGCCGCCAAGAGGGCGCGCCCGGCCCCGGCCTCCCGGCTCCGTCATCCGTAGGCGAGCATGCGGCCCACCACGGTCACCCCGAAGGCCGTGAGCACCGCGAGATAGCTGAGCCCGGTGGCGGCCATCACCCCTGCGTAGCCGCGCTCGCGCAACGAGAACGACACCGCGACCACCAGCAGCCCGGTGGTCGCCGTCAACGCCGCGAACGCCCACACGGTGGCCGTCTGG
>JASFUV010000025.1:0-9441 GCA_050050155.1 Acidimicrobiia bacterium
GTAGGTGGAGAACTTGAAGCCCTTGCGCCAGTCGAACTTCTCGACGGCGCGGATCAGGCCCAGGTTGCCTTCCTGGATGAGGTCCAGGAAGTCGATGCCCGACGTGTTGGCATAGCGGCGGGCGTTGGCGACGACGAGCCGCAGGTTGGCGGTGAGGAAGGCGTCCTTCGCCTCCCGGCCGCGGCGGACCTTGCGGCGTAGCGACACCTCGTCGGTGCGGCTCTGGAAGTCGCCGGCCTCGAGCTTCTCCTGGGCATCCTGGCCGGCTTCGATCTTCTGGGCGTATTCGACCTCGCGCTCGGCGGTGAGCAGCTCGTACTCGCCGATGGCGGTGAGGTACTGGCTGACGAGGTCGGTGGTGAGACGGCCGCGCTCGTCGGTCAGCTTGTTGCGGTCGCGGTCACGCCGCGAGCGAGACAAGGTGTCGCGTTCGACGCGCTCCTTCGCCTCGAGGCGCTCTTTCATCGCCCGATCGAGCACCGTGTCTCGCGCATTACCGCCAGTCGTCATTCCGTGATTCCTCCAAGAGGTGCCGCCAGCCCGCGTCCGTCCTGCACACCCATAGTCTCGCGCCGTCTCCACGATGCTTGTGAATGATGTCACAAATGGGGGCTTGCCCCACTATCACACACTGCCAGGGGTTTGTGAACCCCCCAATAGCCTCGTGGTCGTCGTTTTCATCGCCGCGGGGACAACGTTCACATCATCGCGTTCATTCCCGGCGGTGCCACAGGTCGCATAGGCTGGGCCACCATGCCGAACCGCCTCGCCGACGCCACCAGCCCCTACCTGCGCCAGCACGCCGAGAATCCCGTCGACTGGTACGAGTGGGGGGAGGAAGCGCTCTCGGAGGCGGCCCGCCGCGACTGCCCGGTCTTGCTGTCGGTGGGGTATGCCGCCTGCCACTGGTGCCATGTGATGGCCCACGAATCGTTCGAGGACCGTGCCGTCGCCGCCCTCATGAACGAGCGGTTCGTCAACATCAAGGTCGATCGGGAAGAGCGTCCCGACATCGATCGCATCTACATGGACGCGGTGCAGGCGATGACCGGCCACGGCGGATGGCCGATGACGGTGTTCCTACTCCCGGGCGGCGAGCCGTTCCTGGCAGGCACCTACTTCCCAGCCGAGCCGCGCGGTGGCCTCCCCTCCTTCCGTCAGGTGCTCGAACGGGTCGCCGAGGCATGGGACACGCACCGGGACGATCTGCACGCCCAAGGCCGGCGCGTCGCCGACGCCATCGCCGCCGGCCTGCCGCCGGGAACGGCGCCGCCGGCCGGCGCCGCGATCCGCGCCGCCGTCACGCAGCTCGCCGGGCTCCACGATCCCGTCCACGGCGGATTCGGTGGCGCCCCCAAGTTCCCGCAGGCGCCGTTCCTCGAGCTGCTCGTGCGGGTCGCGGCGCTGCACCGCCCCGCCGAGCAGGCCGCGACCGCCGCCTCGCTCCTCCGCTCCACCCTCGACGGCATGGCGGCGGGAGGCATCTACGACCATGTCGGAGGCGGTTTCGCCCGCTACGCGGTCGATGCCGCATGGCACGTGCCCCACTTCGAGAAGATGCTGAGCGACAACGCGCAGCTCGCCCGCATCTACCTGCGGGCCTCCCAGGTCATCGCCGACCGTGCCGCCGCCTACCGCGGCGTCGCCACCGAGACCCTCGACTACCTGATGCGGGACATGACACAGCCGGGCGGCGGCCTCGCCTCGTCGGAGGACGCCGATTCGGACGGGGGCGAGGGCCGCTACTCCGTGTGGACCTGGGACGAGCTGGACGCCGTCCTCGGCGAGGACCGCCCCGTCGCCGCCGCCCTCTTCGGCGCCACCCCCGCCGGCACGTTCGAAGGGGCGAACGTCCTGCATCGGGCCGCGTCCCCGGAGAAGGTGGCGGCGACGTTCGGAATCCCGGTCGCCGACGTCCTCGCCACGTCCTCCCGGGCGCTCGCCGCGCTGCGGGCGGCGCGGGCGCAACGGGTCCGTCCCGCCGTCGACGACAAGATCGTCACCGCCTGGAACGGGCTGGCGATCCGGGCCTTCGCCGAGGCCGGCGTCGTCCTCGGCTCCGATCGGTACCTGGCGCACGCCACCGGCATCGCCTCTTTCGCGGTGTCGGCGCTGCGCGATCCCGGCGGACGCCTCCTCCGGAGCCGGCGAGCCGGAGCCGCCGGACCGCCCGGGTTCTGCGACGACTACGCCGCCCTCGCCATCGGGCTGTTCGCGCTGTACCAGGCCGGTGGTGACGAGCGGTGGTTCGACGAGGCGGAGCGTCTCACCCGGGACATGATCGGGCTGTTCGCGGCGGAGGACCCCGGTGGGGGCTTCTTCGCCACCGGGTCGGACGCCGCCCCGCTCATCGTCCGGCCCAAGAACGTCATCGACGGCGCCACCCCCGCCGACAACACCCTCGCCGCCGAGGCGATCCAGCTCCTTGCCGCGTTCACCGGCGACGCCGATCTCGGCCGGCACCTCGACGGGATCGTGACCGCGGCGGCCGCGCTCGTGGAACGGCAGCCGACCGCGGTCGCCGGCCTGCTCGCGGTGCTGGCGGCCGGGGACGATCTCAAGGAGGTGGCCGTCGTCGGCGCCCCGGCGGCGCGTGCCCCGCTCACCGCGGTGGTGTGGGAACGGTTCCGCCCCGACTGCGTGCTCGCCGCTCACGATCCCGGCGACCCCTCCCAGATTCCGCTCCTGGAGGGGCGGACCCTGCGCGACAGCACCGCCGCGGCCTACGTCTGCCGCCACTTCACCTGCCGGCTCCCGGTCACGACCCCCGACGACCTTCGCGCCGAGCTGGACGGCTGAGCCCGCCGGCGGCCGCCCGCGCCGGTGAGGAAGACACTGGCACGAAACGTGGCATACTCCGGACCTTCCGTAAGCTATCGGACCGTGAGCGACGATATCCCCCAAGGCATCTGCATCTTCTGCGGCACGACGCGGCCGGCCAACGTCGCCATCTGCCCCATGTGCAAGCGCACCTGGATCGACCGCCGCCTGACCGACGAGCCGGGCGCCACCCCCGGGCCGCCGCCGGTGGCGGCGGACGCACCCGGCGAGCCTGAGCCGATCGACGTCGTCTCGGTCGACGAGGTGAACGCCCGCATCGCCGAAGCCGCGGCCGCTCCGCCCGAAGACGCGCCGACCGGCGCCGCCGAGGAAGAGGCGGAGGACCTTGCCGCCGAGGAACCCGCCGCCGGGGAGGAACCGGAGGAGCCAGAGGAACTGGAGGAGCCGGAGGAGCCGGAGGAGCCGGAGGAGCCCGCCGGGGACGCCACGGCCGACCCCGAGGCGATCGCCACCATCTCGCTGGACGAATTGAACGCCCGCATCGCCGAGGGGGGCGGCGCACCACCTCCGCCGCCCCCGCCAACGGTCCCCCCCGCCACGCCGCCGCCTCCACCCCCGCCTCCCGCGCCGGAGGACTTCTTCGCCGCACCGCAGGAACCGGCGCCCCCGGAGCCTCCGATCGATCTCACGGACACCACCGACGGCGCGGAGCCGCCCGCGGACCCCGCCGCCCACGACCGCCACCCCTGGTGGGTCGCGCTCGGCGTTGCCGCCGCCGTCGTCGCCCTCTACCTCATCGTCTTCGTCGTCCTCCTCAACGATGGCAACGGCGAACCGGTCGTCCTCGACTCCACGACCACCACCTCCACCGAGGCGACCACCACCACGACCACCACCGAGGCGACGACCACCACCACCTCGACCACGACCACCACGACGATCCCACCGATCGACGCGATCGGCGGCCCGATCCCTCTCACCGACCTCGAACTGGGCGCCTTCGCCCTCGGTCCGCTGAACCTCACCACCGGCTCCACCGACGCCCTCGGGCGCCTCGTCGCCACCCTGGGACAGCCCGACCTCCGCCGCGACGCGGGCGAGGCCGACGGGCTCTGCCCCGACACGACCGGCGTCACCTACACCTGGGGAGGGCTCACCGCCATCTTCTTCGACGTCGAAGGCACCCAGCCCCTCGTCGGGTACCGGCTCACCCCCGCCCCCGAAGGCGCCGCCGTCGACACCGACGTGCTGACGACCCTCTCCGGACTCCACCTCGGCCAGACCGTTGGCGACATCCGGGCGATCTACGCCAACTCTGGCGTCGCCGTCATCGACCGCAACGGCACCCCCACCTTCGTGCTGCAGCGCTCCAGCGACGCCCGCACCCTGCTGTGGGGCCCGGTCTCGTCATCCGACGACGACGGCATCGTGGAGGGCATCTACTCCCCGCTGTGGTGCGACGACGGCCCCACCGTTCCGTGAGCCGGTCCCGATGATCCCGCCACGCCAAGGGCTTCCAGGCGCGCCGATTCCGAAGCGAGATAACATTGCGGGTCGCCCGGGCTGTTCGAGGATCCTGCCGGTATGAGCTTGAACCACAACACGGTCGCTGCGCCGTCCTTGCCGAGACGCATGTTCACGCTGGCCAACATCGGCGCGGTGGTCATCGGCATCGGCGCCTTCCTCATCCTGGTGCGCGTCTGGAACAGCCACGTCGGCAGCCTCGCCGCCGCCGCCGCCGCCGGCATCGTCACCGGCGCCGCCTGGCTGGGATGGAACCGGCTCTCCGCCGGGCCGCCGCTCGACAAGGTGGTCCCCGGCGCCCTGCTCGGCACCATCCCGTCGATCCCGGGGCTACCCACCCCCACCCTCACTCAACCCGGCTCCCCCGCCGCCGAGGCCTACGTCAGCGCCGCCCGCCGCCTCGCCTCGACCACCACCGGCCAGGTCGTCCTCGTCTCCAGTCCCGCCCCGGGTCAAGGCGCCAGCACCGTCGCCCTCAACCTCGCCATCGGCGCCACCCAGGAAGGCCGCCGCCTGCTCCTCGTCGACGGCGACCTGGCCACACCCGGGCTGTCCCGGTTCGGGCACACCGGCACCACTCCCGGGCTCACCGACCTCGCACGGGGCACCGCCTCCCTCGTCGAAGCGTCCCGCCTCTGGCTCATCGACGCCGACAATCGCCTTCCCTTCATCCCGGCCGGGAGCCCGAGCGACGATCCCTCCGTCCTCCAAGGACCGAGCCTCGCCGATGCCGTCGACCAGATCACCGAACACGCCGACCTCATGCTCATCAACGCCTCCCCGCCCGGATGGGACGAGAATCAGCAGGCGCTGGCCGCCCACGCCGACGGTACCGTGCTCGTCGTCCCCGAACGCGGTGACCGCGCCCAGATCGCAGAGGCGTGCCGCCGCCTCGAAGACATGGGCGCCCCGGTGGTCGGCTACGTCGTCAACCACAGCTCCCAGCACCGTGCCGCGCCCGAGCACTGGCTGAGCCGGGCCCTCAAACGCGCCATCGCCACCACCGCCGTCATCGTCCTCGCCTACACCGGCTGGAGCGGCTACCAGATCTGGCACTCCTGGAACAGCGTCGAGCGGAACCAGTTCGACGTCGAGACCGCCCTCGAGGTGCTGCCGCCCGTACCCGCGGACCTGTTCCAGACCACCGACCTCACCCCCGAGACGGCGTCCGCCATCACCGCGGTGCCGTCGGACCGGGAGTTCACCAGTTTCATGATCGTCGGCAGCGACCTCGGTGGGGAACGGGCCGACGTCATCATCCTCGCTCTGTTCCCCACCAACGGCGATCCCCCGCTCATGGTCTCGCTGCCCCGTGACCTGTACGTGGTGAACCGCTGCACCCAGGGATTCGACCGCCTCAACGCCAACCTCGGCGGCTGCGGCGACGCCGTCAACGGCCCCACCCTCCTCGCCCTCGCCGTCGAGGACTTCACCGGGATCCCGGTCGACCACTTCGCCTTGTTCGACTTCGACGGCTTCCAGCGCATCATCGACCAGGTCGGCGGGGTCGAGATATGCGTCGACCACGACGTGCGGGACAGCAAATCCAACCTCGACCTGAAGGCCGGCTGCACCAACGCCGACGGTGAGCAGGCGCTCGCCTGGGTGCGGTCCCGCCACACCCTGGAGCTCGTCAACGGGCGGTGGCGCTCGATGCCGGGGGTCAACGACCTCGCCCGCAACGAACGGCAGCAGGACGTGATCATCGCCATGTTCAACAAGATGCGGGCGTTCCACTCCCTCAACGACCTCACCCGCACGGTGCGCAGCCTCACCGACGCCTTCACCCTCGACGACCAGCTCGGCGTCACCGACGCCATCAAGCTCGTCTGGGGCCTGCGCAACATCGACCCGGCGACGATCGTGCGGCTCCAGGTGCCGGTGGCGGACTACACCACCCCCCAAGGCGCCGCGGTCCTCATCCCCACCGCCTCCTTCGACAGTGTGATCACCGAGTACTACGGAATCGCGTCCGGGGAGGCGTCCTGACCGGGTCTCGGCGGCGATTCCGCATAAGATGGCAACCGCGGCGGAGCGTGTGCAGGAGCGGGAGACACCGCGAGTGACGAAGAGGGAACCGTGAGCGACTACTACGACCAGGACCGACCGCCTGCCGAAGAGCCGTTCGACCCCTACGAGGGGCTGCTCGACCTCTCCGGCGGCGAGCCCATCCCCCCTTTGGAGGACCCGCGCCTCCCTCCGGCGGGACCGCCCCGCTCCCCGCTCCTCACCGGCCTCATCCTCGGCCTGCTCCTCGTCGTGCTCAGCATCGCCCTGTTCCAATTCACCCGGGGCGACGACGAGGCCGCAGGAACCGCCACGACCACCACCGCGGGCGGCACCCTCGCCTCCGGCGAGACCACCGTCGCCGGCAGCGACACCACCACGGGGGACGAGGCGACGACCTCCTCCACCACCCTCCCGAGCGCCGGGCAGCCCTACGTGGCGTCCGGCGACCCGATCCCCGTCGAGGACCTGACCCTCCAGGTCGACGCCATCGGCGAGATCAAGCTCGGCAGCTCCGGCGCCGACGCCATCGGGCGCCTCATCTCCAGCCTCGGGGAGCCCGACTCCGACAGCGGCAACGTCGTCTCCTCCGGCACCTACGGAGCCTGCTCGGGCGACGTGGTGCGCATCGTCACCTGGGGCCCGCTCGCCGCGGTCGTCGTCGTCGACGACGACGGCACCGAGACCTTCGCCGGCTACCGGGTCGACTGGGACATCCCCGCCAACGTGGGCGGCACGCTCGCCGGCTCCACCGCCAGCGACCTCAAGACCCTCAGCGGCCTCCAGGTCGGTAACTCGGTGCGGGAGCTGGAGAACATCTACGACGGCTTCACGATCGACTACGTGAGCGACCCACAGCTCGGCATGACGTTCGAGCTGCGGGCCGCCAACACCGACAACCTGCTGCTGTGGGGGCCCGTGACCGAGGAAGGCGACGCCGGCATCGTCACCGGCATCTACTCGCCGAACGCCTGCGATCACTTCTCCCTCAACGGCTGAGGGCCGTCCGCTAGCATCGCCCCCACCTGCGACCAGGAGCAATCTCCGCCCATGAGGCACCGCGCCGTTTCGACCGCATGGGGAGCCGTCACCGGCTCCCTCCTCGCTCTCGCCGCCCTCGTGCTCTTCACCGGCCGCCAGGCGATCGATTCGATCGGATCGGTGGTGCTCAGCTACGACGCGATGCGGATCCGCCCCCAGTTCGCCATCTCCAGCGGCGGGCTGTTCCTGCTGGTCGCCGGTACCGCGCTCCTCGGCGGCCTCGCCGTCGCCGCCATCACCTACGCCCGCAGCCGTGAGCTCGACCCCTCCAGTGAGCGCTTCCCGCTCCGGGCCGTGCTCCCCGTTGGCGCGGTCACGGGCCTCGTCGCCGCGTATGCGGTGCTGCGGGCCGGGTTGGGGGCGACCGCCACCATCGACGCCGGGGTCGTCACCATCTCCGCCTTCCGGATGATCGTGGTCGCGCTGCTCGCCGGCCTCGTCGCCGGCGGCGTCACCGCCGCGGTCGTCGAGCCCCTCGCCCGCAAGCAGGTGCTCGGAGCCGGCGGAGAGGGATGGCCGGAGGATCGGGCCACCTTCGCCCGGTCGATGGCCCGAGCGGTGGGAACGCCGGTGCTGGCCGCCATCACCATCGTGGCGCTGGCGATCGGGCTCTCCGAGTTGCTCCTGGCGCTCGGCGACAATGCCGCCATCGCGGTGTTCTCGATCGTGGCGGCAGCGGTGCTCGGCGGCATCGCCCTGTTCGCGTACCGCCCCTGGGACCAATCCGGCGACGACTGAACCCCGGGTCCTCGATCACCTCGGGTCAGGACGAATGCACCACCTGGGCGTGCTCGGTGAACTGCTGCTCGTCCTTCCACCACCGGAAGAAGAACACGGTGATGAAGCCCCAGATGAGCAGCCCCCCGCCGATCTTCATGATCAGGCCGCCTGCGACCTGATCCGACAGCGCCGAGACACCCCACAGCCGGGGCATCGTGGTGTAGATGTGATACAGCGGGGTGTCCCCCAAGGTCAGGAACGATGCCGGGATCGTCGGCACCAGCGACTGGAGGAACAGGTAGCCCATTCGCGGGAACGGTTCGAGCCGCGGCAGATCGGGAATCGGGCCGATCACCGGCCACCACATGAGGATCCCGGTGACGAAGAGCGCGGTGTGGATGAGGAGGTGGGCCGTCTCCGAGGTGAGCATCAGATCCACCAGCGCCGGGGCGTGCATGGCGGCGAGCACGCCGTTGAAGAGCACCAGCGCAACGATCGGCTTGGTGAGGATGCGCAGCGCGGGGAGGATCGGCTTCACCGCGAGGCGCAGCAGCCACCACGGGATGCCGTAGAGCAGCAGCGGCGGCGCCACCAGCCCGAACACCAGGTGCTCGATCATGTGGAAGAGGAAGAGGCTCTGCTCGCCGATGTCGTGGATCGGCCACGTCGACACCAGGAACAGCGACCCGACCCCGCTGTAGAACGCGAGACGGTGGCGCCGGGTCACGACCGCCTCGCCCCGGGGTGCGTGGGCGGGGGCGAGGCGCCGGATCCCGTACTCGAACGCCAGAATCATCGCCAGGGTCATCCCGAACACGTCGAGGTGGAGGTGAAAGCGCAGGACCTCCGACGCCGGCATCTCAGAACGCCTCGAAGGTGAGGAGGACGATGACGAAGATCAGCAGCGCCCCCACCACACCGACGAAGAACACGTTGCGGTACAGCTTGCGGTCGAAGCGGAGGTGCATGAAGAAGCCGATGACGGCCCCGAACTTGATCGCCCCGAGGCCGAGCAGCGCCGGCACCTTGACCCCGTCGAACGCCGACACCTGCGGGATGGTGATCTCGATGGCGGTCAGCACCGCGAGCACGAGGGCGATGAGCCAGTAGACGCGGGGACTGGGATGGGCGCGCTCGGTCATGGTCACACCTGGAGCAGGTAGACGACGGTGAAGATGACGATCCAGACGATGTCGACGAAGTGCCAGTAGAGCCCCACCAGCTCGACGTTGAGTCCGCGGCGGCGGTGGAGTCGTCCCTCGGGCAGCAGGAACACCATGGCGAGCAGCATCAGCACCCCGATCGCGACGTGGGCGCCGTGGAATCCGGTCAGCATGTAGAAGGCGGAACCGAAGGGGCTGCTCGACA
>JASFUV010000026.1:0-9224 GCA_050050155.1 Acidimicrobiia bacterium
CGCCGACGAGGTTCAGGGTGACGGGATCCAGGACTTCACCCCGCACGCGCTGCGGGTCCTCGAGAAGCACGGCATCGACGTGCTCATCCCCATCGGCGGCGACGACACGCTCTCCTTCGGGCTGCGAATGCACGAGGAGGGTGTTCCGGTCATCGCCATCCCGAAGACGATGGACAACGACGTGCACGGCACCGACTACTGCATCGGTTTCTCGACCGCGGTCACCCGCGGGGTGCAGTTCATCCACAACCTGCGCACCGCAACCGGGTCGCACGAGCGGATCGCGGTGATCGAGCTGTTCGGGCGCTACAGCGGGGAGACCGCCCTGGTGACCGCCTACCTGGCGGGCGTGAAGCGCACCATCATCTCCGAGGTCCCCTTCGACATCGGTCGTCTCGCCGAGCTCCTCGTCCAGGACAAGGCGGAGAACCCCTCCAACTACGCCATGGTGACGATCTCGGAAGGGGCCCGCCTCACCGAGGGCGAGATGATGCTGACCGGAGAGGCGGATGCCTACGGGCACCGCAAGCTGGGCGGAATCGGGGCGCTCACCGGCGAGCTGCTCAAGGAACGCACCGGCGAAGGCATCATCTACCAGCAGGTCGCCTACCTGATGCGATCCGGCAGCCCCGACTCGCTCGACCTGATGGTGGCGACGAACTACGCGGTGATGGCCGCCGACCTCGCCCTCGAAGGATCGACCGGCCGCATGGTGGCGCTGCGGGGCGGCACCTACACGACGGTCCCGATCGGCGTCACCAAGGAAGGCGTGAAGCGGGTCGACACCGACGAGCTGTACGACATCGACCAGTACCAGGCGAAGGTCCGGCACGTGACCGGCAAGCCGATGTTCCTGTACTGAGCGTCAGGGCACCAACAACACGGGGCAGGGGGCGTCCTGGCTGACGCGGCTCGCCACCGAGCCCAGCATGATGCGCTCGATGAGGCCGGCGCCACGCGTCCCCAGCACGAGGAGGTCGGCGTCCGCCTCCTCGGCGTGCTGGATCAGCGTCCGGCCCGGGTCCCCCACCTCCTCGACGGTGACGTGCTCGACCCCGGAGAGATCGAGGTCGGACAGCACCAAATCGAGGATCTCACGCTGGGCGTCGGCCAGTGACCTGCTGAGGGCGGTCGGGGTGGGCGGCGAGCCGACGATGCCCCACCAGCCCTCCGGGGGACGCACCACGGTCACGAGGTGGACCACGGCGTCGTTCTGGCGGGCGATCGCCACCGCGACCCGGGCGGCGTGCCGGGAGTGCTCGGAGCCGTCGACGCCGATGACGATGACCTTCGGGTTCCAGACCGAGCGTTCCATTGCTGCCTCCGATCGTCGCTGGCGGGGCGCGGCCCCTGCGATCCCCAACCTACCGTGCCTGCCGTCGACACGGCGATGCAAGGCGATTGCGGCTGCGTGCCCGAGCATGGTCGGTACCCTGATGGGTGGTACCGTCCGCGCAGCCCAGTCTGGAGTCCCATCATGCAGGTCCTTGGAATCCTCACCGCCGGGGGTGATTGTCCCGGACTCAACGCGGTCATCCGCGCCGTGACGACGCGGGCGACCGAGGTCCACGACGCCGAAGTGGTCGGGATCCTCAACGGCTGGGAAGGCCTCATGGAAGGCCACACCATGGCGCTCGATCGGGACGCGGTGCGGGGCATCCTCACCCGCGGCGGCACCATCCTCGGGACCTCGCGCATGGACCCCTACGTCCACGGCGAGGGGTACGAGAGCTGCCGGCGCACCATCCAGCGCAACGGCATCGAGGCGTTGATCGTGGTGGGCGGCGACGGCACCCTCGCCTCGGCGCTCAAGCTCGCCGAAGAGGGCCTCCCGGTGATCGGGGTCCCGAAGACGATCGACAACGACATCAACGGCACCGACGTCACGTTTGGCTTCGACACCGCGGTCCAGATCGCCACCGACGCCATCGACCGGCTCGCCAGCACCGCCGAAGCCCACAACCGGGTCATCGTGGTGGAGGTGATGGGACGGACCAAGGGCTGGATCGCCACCTACGCCGGCATCGCAGGCGGAGCCGACTCGATCCTCATCCCCGAGATCCCGTACGACCTCGAAGAGGTTGCCAAGGTGATCCGGCACCGCCACCGGCGCGGCAAGAGCTACTCGATCGTGGTGGTGGCCGAAGGGGTGGCGCCACCGCCCGGGTTCGAGGCCGAGGAGAAGAAGGACGCCTTCGGGTTCGCCCGCCTCGGCGGCGTCGGCTACGCCCTCGCCACCTCCCTCGAGGAGCTCACCGGATTCGAGACCCGGGTGTCCGTCCTCGGCCACATCCAGCGGGGCGGCACCCCGACCGCATACGACCGGGTCCTCGGCACCCGCCTCGGAGTCGGCGCCGCCGACCTGGCCGAGGCCGGCGAGACCGGGGTGATGGTGGCCGTGCGCGGTGCCGAGATCGTGCCCGTCCCGATGGAGGAGGCGTGCGCCGCGGTCCGCGGCGTGAGCGACACCCTGTACGACACCGCCGCCACCTTCTTCGGTTGACCCGCCCTCAGGTGGCGGGGATCTCGCCACCGGCGGGATCGCCGAGGCGGATCAGCGACGCGGCGAGATCATCCGGCAGCGGCGCCTCCACGTCCACCATGCGGTCCTCAACCGGGTGGGGGAACCGAAGACGCCAGGCGTGCAGCCACACCCGCCCCGGTTCCGCCGCGGGGAGCGGCCGCCTCCCGTAGACCGAATCTCCCACCAGGGGTGCCCCGATCGACGCGAGGTGGACCCGGATCTGGTGGGTGCGCCCGGTGTCGAGCGTCACCTCCAGCAGCGTCGCATCGCCCCACCACGCCAGCCGCCGGTAGTGGGTGCGGGCGGCCCGACCCGCAGCGGTCACCGTCATCCGGGTGGGGTGCCGGGGATCGCGCCCGATCGGGGCTTCGACGGTCCCGGTGGCGGCGTCGACGCTCCCGTGCGCCAGGGCCAGGTAGGTGCGCCGGACCTCACGGCGCCGCAGGGCCCGTTGCAGAGCGCGGTGCGCCTCGGCGCTGCGGCCCACCAGGAGCAGACCGGAGGTGTCACGATCGAGGCGGTGCACCAGACCCCAGCGCGACTCCGTCCCCAACGCGGCCAGCTCGGGGAAGCGGTACACGAGGCCATTGACGAGGGTGTCGTCGCGGTGCCCCGCCCCGGGGTGCACCACCACCCCGGGCGGTTTGTCCACCACGATGACGGTGGCGTCCTCCGCCACCACGGTGAACGGCACCGGGGCGGCGCTGAGGCGGGCGGGCGGGACCGGCGGCGCGAAGGCGACGACGGCCCCCGCGTCGAGGCGTTGCGAAGGAACGGCCGGGTCGCCGTCGACCGTCACGAGGCCCCGGGCGACGAGGTCACGGGAGGCGGATCGGCTCATCTCCCCCAGCACGGCAACGACCCGATCGACCCTCGAGCCCGCCAGCGCCTCCGACACCACGAACTCCGCGGTGTCGCTCACGGCTCCGGCCGGAGCATCGCCACCAGGATCAGCACCCCGATCCCGATGGTGAGGGCGCTGTCGGCGACGTTGAAAGACGGGAAGAACGAGAAGTCGATCCAGTCGACGACCCTGCCGTCGAACACCCCCGACCCGCGGAAGATGCGATCGAGCAGGTTGCCGGTGGCGCCGCCGAGGATGGCGCCCATCGTCACGATCTCGACGGTCCGCTCCGAACGGCCGATGAAGATCGCGAGCGTCGCGATCACCACGACCGCGATCACGGCAATGAACCGGCCGCCCCCGGTGAAGCTGGAGAAGGCGGCGCCGGCGTTGCGGCTCACCCTCAACTGGAGGAAGTCCCCGATGAGACGGATCGGCCCGTCGCGGGCGACCATCCACGACTTGGTGACTTGGTCGAGCGCGATCACTCCGATGGCGAGCAGGGCCGAGACGCGGCGCGGTGTCAGGTGCGGTGCGCCCACTCGACCACGGTGGTGGCGTACGGCAGCGCCTCGAGACGCGCCACCGGGATCGGCTCCCCCGTCACCTCGCATGTCCCGTAGACCCCCCGATCCATGCGGCCGATGGCATGGCGTACCTTCTTCAGCAACTCCTTGGCATTCTGCTGCACGGAGAGATCCATCTCCAGCTCGAACGCCAAAGACCCGCCGTCGGCGTTGTTGGGGTCCGCGTTGTGCTCGGCGGCGGTTTCGGCGAGGCGTGCCTCTTCGAACACCCTGTCATACTCCGCGATGACCGAAACGAGCCTGGCTTCCTCGGACTCGAGCTTGGTGCGGAGACGCTCCATCGTCGACTTCGCGAGCTGTCTGCCCATGCGGGACCTCCTTGCGGTCGCCGGACGATACCAGGTCGGCCGACGCGATCAGCGTCCCAGCCCGTCGATGATCTCGGTGGCCGCCGCCGCCGTCATCCCGTGCAGCAGGAACCGCTTGCGGCGGGACACGGCGCCCCCCATCAGCCGGACGTCGGTTCCGAAGGTGACACGCAGGATCTCGATCACGGCCCGATTGGCGCGGCCCTCCTCGGCCGGGGCCGCGATCCGCATCCGGAGCGCGTCCCCGTACAGGCCGGTGATCTCGCTGCGCCGGGCGCCCGGCACCACCCAGACGGTGAGGGCGACACCGTCGGGATGGGAGCGCAGCGGGCTGGGTTCTCGCATCGGGGGATCCTACCGGTGCGCCGATCGGCCCCCGAAGAGCGTGTAGATTGGCGCCCGACGCGACGACGGGGACGTGCCGGTGCCCTCCCCCGGGTGCAGCGAGCCGACGACGGTGCGAGGTCGGTCCCGGATGGCACAGGACATCACCCCCGAGCTGCGGGAAGAACCCGGCCTGCCGGGTGTAGACCCCGCCGGAGCCCACCGAGAAGGGGCCGAATGAAGCGACCGGAGCTGCGGCTCCGGTAAACCGGGTGGTACCGCGGGTCCCCTCGTCCCGGAATGACACGCAGCCGGGCTGCACGTCGGGAAGGACGGACCGTGAGCAACCACAGCACAGCATCGGGAGACGCCGGGTTCCGCCGCGTCCCACCCCACCTCGACATCGCCGCCCTCGACCACCGCATCCTCGACCTGTGGGACGAGATCGATGCCTTCGCCCGCTCCGTCGAGCTGCGGCCGGCGGACTCCGAGTACACCTTCTACGACGGTCCCCCGTTCGCCACCGGGAGCCCCCACTACGGCCACATCCTCCAAGGGGTCGTCAAGGACATCATCCCTCGCTACTGGACGATGCAGGGGCACCGGGTGGAGCGCCGCTTCGGATGGGACACCCACGGGCTCCCGGTCGAGATGGAGGTCGAGAAGCAGCTCGGCGTCTCCGGGCCGCGCCAGATCAACGAGCTGGGCATCGCCGAGTTCAACGCGGCCTGCCGCGCCATGGTGGAGCAGACCACCGAGGAGTGGGAGACGATCACTCGCCGCATCGGCCGCTGGATCGACTTCGAGAACGACTACCGCACCATGGACGTCGACTTCATGGAGAGCGTCTGGTGGGTGATGAAGTCGCTGTGGGACAAGGGTCTCATCTACCAGGACTTCAAGGTGCTGCCGTACTCGTGGGGCGCCACCACCCCCTTGTCGAACTTCGAGGCCAACCTCGACTACCGCGACGTCGACGATCCGGCGATCACCATCCGCCTCCGCCTCTCCGAGGATCACGGTCCGGCCGCCGCCGGCGACTACCTGCTGGTGTGGACGACCACCCCGTGGACGCTGCCGGGTCACATGGCGGTGGCGGTGGGCGCCGACCTGGAATACGTACGGATCGACGGCGCGATCGGCGGGCTGGAAGGCCGCTACTGGCTGGGGAGCGAACTGGTCGACGCCACCTTCGACGACCCCGTGGTGAGCGGTCGCGCCACCGGGGCGGATCTCGCAGGGGCCCACTACCGGCCCCCCTTCGACTACTTCACCGACCTCGACGACCAGGGCGCCTTCCGGGTGATCGTCAGCGACGACGTCAACATGGACGAAGGGACCGGCCTGGTGCACATGGCACCCGCCTACGGCGAGGCCGACTTCTTCGCGCTGCAGGCGGCCGGGATCGAGGCGATGGTCGACCCGGTCGACGCCGAGGCCCGCTTCACCGACGAGGTACCGGACGTGGCCGGCCAGTACGTCAAGGATGCCGACGCCACCCTCATCCGGCTCCTCAAGGAGCGCGGCACCCTCGTCAAGCAGGAGCAGATCCGCCACTCCTACCCGTTCTGCTGGCGCACGGAGACCCCCCTCATCTACAAGGCCATCCCCACCTGGTTCGTCCGGGTGGAGAGCTTCCGGGATCGCATGGTCGAGCTCAACTCCACCATCCACTGGGTGCCGGAGGCGATCGGGGCCCGCCGTTTCGGGAACTGGCTGGAGGGGGCGCGGGACTGGGCGATCAGCCGCAACCGCTACTGGGGCAGCTGCCTCCCCATCTGGGAGTGCGAGCAGTGCACCGAGCGGGTCTGTGTGGGTTCCCGCCAGGAGCTGTTCGAGCTGTCGGGGGTGATGCTCGACGACCTCCACAAGCACGTCGTCGACGAGGTGACGTTCCCGTGCGCCGCCTGCGGGGGCACGATGCGGCGCATCCCCGAGGTCCTCGACTGCTGGTTCGAGTCGGGGTCGATGCCGTACGCCCAGATCCACTACCCGTTCGAGAACGAGGGCCGGTTCGCCCAGCGGTTCCCCGCCGACTTCATCGCCGAGGGCATCGACCAGACCCGCGGCTGGTTCTACACCCTGGTGGTGCTCGCCACCGCCCTCTTCGAGCAGGTGCCGTTCGAGCACTGCGTCGTCACCGGCCACATCCTCGCCGAGGACGGCCGCAAGATGTCCAAGAGCCTCAAGAACTACCCGGACCCCTCCCATGTGCTCGAGGAGTACGGGGCCGACGCCCTGCGCGCCTATCTGATCGACTCGCCGGTGGTGCGGGGCGACAACCTGAGGTTCTCCGAGGACGGGGTGCGGGAGGTGGTGCGCACCGTGCTCCTCCCCTTCTGGAACGCCTACTCGTTCTTCACCACCTACGCCGAGGCGGACGGCATCACCCGCCGCGACCTGGCGGCGGCGCCGGCGCCGGCGGACCGCAGCGAGCTGGACCGCTGGATCTTGTCGGTGCTGCAGAGCTTGATCCGTCAGGTCAACGTGGAGATGAAGGGCTACCGCCTCTTCGCGGTGATCTCACCGATCCTCGGGTTCATCGACGACCTCACCAACTGGTTCATCCGGCGCAGCCGGCGCCGCTTCTGGTCGAAGCGCGGGGCCACCACCGAGACGGACAAGCTTGCGGCGTTCGCCACTCTCTACGAGGTGCTGGTGACCTTCGCCAAGGTGGCGGCGCCGGTGCTCCCGTTCATCACCGAGGAGCTCTACCAGCGCCTCGTGGCCGACCAGGACGCGGATGGCGCCGCCAGCGTCCACCACACCGATTACCCGCAGCCCGACGACGCCATCATCGACGAGGACCTGGAGACCGCCATGGCCACGGTGCGCCAGATCGTCAACCTGGGACGGGGGCTCCGCAAGCGCCACGAGATCAGAGTGCGCCAACCGCTGGCGCAGCTCACCGTCGTCACCCGCGACGATGCCGCGGTGGCCGCAGTGGAGTCGCATGTTGCCCTCATCGCCGATGAACTCAACGTCCACACGGTCGCGGTGGATCGGGAGGAGGAGCACCTGGTGCAGCTCTCCGCCAAGGCGAACTTCAAGGTGCTCGGACCGCGTCTCGGGCCTCGCACCAAGGAGGTGGCTGCCGCCATCGCCGCCCTCGACCATGCCGCGGTCAACCGGATGGTGGGCGGCACCGCGCTGAAGGTGCTCGGTGAGGAGATCACCGCAGGCGACGTCGTGGTCCAGCGCGAGCCCCGGCATGGCGTGGTGGTGGCGAGTGAGGGCCGCGTCTCGGTGGCGCTCGACGTCACGGTGACACCCGACCTGGTCGCCGAAGGCCTGGCCCGCGAGATCGTCGCCCGCCTCCAGGGGCTGCGGCGC
This sequence comes from Acidimicrobiia bacterium, assembly GCA_050050155.1. Lineage (GTDB taxonomy): Bacteria > Actinomycetota > Acidimicrobiia > Spongiisociales > UBA5794 > CAYQEC01. The sequence continues at coordinate 7,921 of JASFUV010000026.1, forward strand.
GACGCCGACCTGGTCGTGAGCGACCGCATCGCAGTGACGTGGGAATCCCCGAGTGACGAGCTCGCCGCCGCCTTCACCCACCATGAGCAGCTCATCGCCGACGAGGTCCTCGCGGTCGGGATCACCCGCGGCGACGCCGCCGGCGGGACCACCGTGGACGTCAATGGGCACGAACTCACGGTGCGGATGGAGCACGTGGCGTCGTAGCCGGCGCGGATGTCCCCGCGAGGGGACGGCCGGTCAGGGCTCGTAGAGGTGCCCGGCGTTGTGGCGTTCGAGCCGTTCCCGCAGGCCAGCGAGCCGTCGCTCGTAGAAGCCCCGCCCCGCGGTGTCGTCGCGGTCCTGGATCCTGCGCGCGAAGGCGCCGGGTGCGGTGTCGGCCGTGTCGGCGGACGCCTGGGCGGCGGGCGCGGTGTCCGATTCGGGGGTGCCAACAGGGGCGGGCGCGGGTTCGGAGAGGTCGATGACGCGATCCGGCGCCGGGTTGAGCGACTCGATCTCCTCGAGCGCGCCGGTTTCGAGCGCCAGCAGGTCCCCGAGCATGCGCAGCTCGGTGAGGGCGTCACCGGTCAGGCTGCGAATCCTGCTCTCGGCGTCGCCGAGTGCGGTGCGGAGCTGGCCGAGGCGGCGATCGAGGTGCCGTACCTCCTCCTCGGCGGCGGCCGTCACCGCCGCGGCGCGGCCGATGGCGTGGTCGAGGGTGGCCTCCACCTCTGCGTCGAGGGCGTCGCGAGTGGCGGCGCGTAGGGCGGCCATCTCCTCGGCGGTGGTCTGCCGCCGGCTGCGGGATTCCTCGCGGGCGGCGGCCAGCTCCTCTTCCGCCATGGCGCGCAGGATGACCGCCTCCTGCCAGATCTCCATGCCCTCGGCGATGGACGGCATCTTGCCGCTCAGGACCTCGGCCATCATCCGGCTGGTGAGCTGCACGGCCTGGTCGCGGGCACGACGGGCGGCTTCGACGTTGACGGCGCCCTCGGTGTCGGCGCGTTCTCGCAGCGCCACCTCGAGGCTTGCGATGCGTGCCGCGGCGTCGGAGGACAGCCGCTCGCCTTCCTCGAGGGCCGCGATCACCCGGCGGCGGAACTCCTCGACTTCCTCCCCGTCGTAGGATCCGCCGCTGCCCTTGAAGCGGATGGTGCGCGCGTCACCTGCCGTCAAATCCACCGCACCACCATACCGGATGGCGGAGTGACATCTCGGGGAGAACAGGGGGTCCCCAACCCCGAATCGGTCAGTGTCAACACACGATGCGTTGCAGGATCCCGATGACGAGGATGAGCACGATCGGTGAGAGGTCGAGGGCG
>JASFUV010000027.1:0-9106 GCA_050050155.1 Acidimicrobiia bacterium
CCCACCAACATGACGCTGCGCAGCCTCGGGATCCTGCGGGCCAAGGACATGCCCCCGGTCGACGTGGTCATGGTCGAGGAGCCGCAGCCGCGGTCCCCGTACGGAATCAAGGGCGTCGGCGAGATCGGGCTGGTGCCCACCGCGGGGGCGGTCGCCGCCGCCCTCCACGAGGTCGACGGACGGTGGCGCACCCAGCTCCCGATGGGGGTCCACCAGCCGGTGGAGAAGGGGTAGCGGCTCAGACGCCGGCGATCGCGCTGCGCCGTTCCAGGAGCACGACGTCCCGCCACCGGCCGTGCAGCGACCCGAGCCGGGTGCGGATCCCCACCTGCCGGAACCCGCACGCCGCCAGGAGCGCCAGGCTCGCCTCGTTCTCGGGAAACACGCCACCCTGGAGGGTCCAGATGCCGGCCTCCTCGGACGCCCGGATCGTCTCCTCGAGGAGGGCCCGGCCCACCCCTCGGCCGCGTGCGGCGGTGGCGACGTAGACGCTCACCTCGGCGACCCCGCCGTAGGCGCAGCGGTCCGACACGGGGCTGAGCGCACCCCACCCCACCACGGTTCCGTTCTCGCCGGCGACGAGCCGGGCGGTGGGGAGGTGGCCGGCGTTCCAGTCCTCCCAGGAGGGCACCTGGGTTTCGAAGGTGGCGTTGCCGGTGGCGATGCCCTCGCGGTAGATGGACGCCACCTGATCCCAATCCTGCGGTGTCATCGGTCGCACGTTCACGGGCGGGATCGTAGGCGCCGCAGCCGTAGTCCGGACGGCTCGGGCCTGTCAGCCGAAGCGGAGACGCACTGCGGTGTCGACCCGGCGCGTCTCGCCCGTGTCGGTGTCGACCACGAGCAGGGTGCGGCCGTCGAGGCGGGCCAGGATCCAGCGCCCGTCGTAGTCGAGGTCCGTGACCGTCTCGCCTTCACCGAGGCTCCACCGATCGAGCACCGCACCGGTCGTGCTGTCGAGGACGGCGACGGCGCCGGTCGGCTGCGCGGTGGCGAGATGGGTCCCGTCGGGAGAGAGATGACCGGCGCTCACCGGCTCATCCGGTGCGAGGGAGCGCCCATCCGGGTCCACGGCGAGGGCGCCGGCGTCGAAGGCGTACACCTCGTACCAGACGCGCGCTCCGTCGCCGAGCGTCACCAGCAGCGTGTCGCCCGCCACGTCGGCGCTCTCGATCGTGCCGTCGCCTCCGGCGTGGTCGAGCACGGTGGCGCGGCGCCCCGAGACGAGGTCGATCGCGTCGAGCCGCTCGCCGTCGCTCACCAGGGCCAGGGAGTACCTGTGTGCCGCGCCGGCGCCGGCCAGTGTGAACGGCGCGGTCGCCAGCTCGGAACCGGGCGCACCGTCCCCGCCCGCAACGGCGACGACGTCCATGAACGAGACCACCATCACGTCACCGGCGGCGTCGAGCGCGGTGGCCAGGGGGAGCTGGGAGGCCACCTCCCAGCGGTGGACGCCGCGTGCGATGTGTTCCACCGCCTGGGCGCGGCCCGCCAGCAGCGTGCCCGGGTACGGCTCCCCGAACACCCGGACGTCGATCGGGTCCGCCGTCCCGGCGGGGGCGCCGACGGGGGGAAGCGATGCCGCGGTGACACGCCCCTCGAACACGGTGGCGGTGATCGGCACCGTCACCGGGCCTGCGGTGGTGGAGAAGGTGACCGAAAGCGTCCGGGCGTACGGGTCGACCGCGACCGTGTCTCCGATCTCGAACGGCGCCCCGCAGGCCGCCGTGGCGCAGAAGGAAGCGAACAGCTCGCCGGGTGGGACTTCCCACAGGTTCCCGAGCCGCTCCTCGACCTCCGCCGAGATGCCCTCGTTGAGGAGATACCCGGCGGCGATCTGATACTCGCCGGCGGCGACGGCGTCGAGGAGGTCCTCGATGACGAGATGGGCCGTCGCCTCGGCGATCTCGGATTCGGGACCGATCCGGGCGTCGTTGATGAGGGCGGCGTGCCCGCCGGCGCCGTCGTCCACCGCGTTGACCTCCAGGAACTCGCGGAATCGACGGACCGCGTTGCCCTCCTCGTAGAGGACCAGCAACTCGACCCGTCCGTCGCCGCCCGATTCGGCCACCACCTCGCCCGCCACGACGGTCGTGTCCCCGCATTCGGTGAGGCACAGGCCCGGCAGCGTCCCTTCCGGCTCACCGTCCCGGAAGGCACGCGCTCCGCTCACGGTGAGGCAGTCCTCGGCGGCGTTGCCGGCGACGCGGTCGGCGAGGAAGCGCTCGGCGAGCAGCCGGGCGGAGGTGGTGTCGGGACTCCCGTCCTCGCCGACGGTGGCAGGGACCGGATCGGCGCAGGCGCCGGGCGGGCGGTCCGATCCGGGCGCCGGGGCCTGTTCCGCGACGAGCGCCGCGAGGAACGCCGACCGCGCATCGAGGGGCTGGAGGCTGGTGACGAACGTGAGGAGTTCGTCGGCGATGGGGTCCGGGCGGGGGGCATAGCCCTCCACCGAGACGAAGGCACAGGGATCGGCGGCGTCGTCTCCGACCTGGACGGTGGCGACGATCCGCGCCGCCCCGTCGGTGGCCACCTCCGGCCACAGCTCGACCGGGAACGCCCCGTCGGCGATGGTTCCGGTCGGCGTGGCACCTGCGGGCGCAGGCGTCGCCGGCCAGCGGATCTCGACGACCGTGTCCCGATCCCGCACCCAGTGTCGCACCAGCTGGCCCGGCGCCGCCGGCGTCGAGCCGGGCCCGACGCCCGCCACCCCGTCGACATCCTCGGGACCCTCCGCCCATTGCACGGCCGGGAAGACGGGGATGGCGTCGCCGCAGGCGGCGGCCGGTGCTCCGCCCGTGGTCGTGGTTCCGGCGCCGTCGGCGGCGCCGTCACAGGCGGCGGCGGTGACCGCAACCGCCGCGATCAACGTGAGGAAGGCGATGTGCCGTGTCCGCCGTCTGTCCGTGCTGAGTGAAGTCATCGGTCCTGTGGGGTCTCCACCCGTTCGACGCCGCTGCTCTCCCGGAAGTTCCCTGGGAGCCGGTCCTCGGGACACACCGCGCCGTCTTCCCAGAATGCGGTGCGACGGCGACCCGATTCGCCTCGCGGCGCTAGCTTGAGGGGAGCAGCGGAGAGAGGAGTGAACATGGCGGCGGTGACGCCGGGCCTGGTATGCGCCCATCACCACCTCTACTCGGCCCTGGCACGCGGCATGCCGCCTCCCCCGAAGACGCCGACCACCTTCCAGGAGATCCTCGAGCAGATCTGGTGGCGGCTCGACGTCGCCCTCGACCTCGACATGATCCGCTGGTCGGCGATGCTCGGCGCCCTCGAAGCGCTCGAATCCGGCACCACCGCCATCGTCGATCACCACGAGTCGCCGCAGGCGATCGAAGGCAGTCTCAGCGTCATCGCCGACGCCTGCGCCGAGGTCGGGGTGCGGGTCCTCCCCGCCTACGGCATCACCGACCGGCACGGCGCCGACGGCGCCCGACGCGGTCTTGACGAGAACCGGCGGTTCCTCCAAGAAGGCGGCCGCGGCCTCGTCGGCGTCCACGCCGCCTTCACCTGCAGCGACGAATCCCTCGCCGCCGCCGCCGGTCTCGCCGCCGACTTCGGGGTCGGCGTCCACATCCACGTCGCCGAAGGGGTCGGCGACGCCGACGCCCCCCGCCGGCTCGAAGGGCTCACCCGCGACGACTGGCTCCTCAGCCACTGCGTCCATCTCCCCACCGACCACACCCTGCGGGGCACGATCCTGCACAACCCCCGCTCCAACCTCAACAACGCCGTCGGTTACGCCGACCCGGCCCGATTCGCCAACCCGGTGGCGCTCGGCACCGACGGCATCGGCGCCAACATGATCGAGGCGTTCCGGCTCGCCTACGTCATGCAACGGTCCGTCGATGTCACCTGCGGGCCCGACACCGCGTGGGAGTGGCTCGCCACCGGCTGGGATCTCATGCCCGAAGCCCGCGGCGACGAGGTCACATGGTCCTACGAGCCGATGGACCCCTGGCACCTCGCCTTCACCCCCGGGGTCCGTCCCCTCGAGGTGAAGGTCGGCGGCGAGGTCGTGTTCCGCGACGGGGCACCCACCCGCGTCGACGCCGCCGAGGTGCGGGCCAAGGCCCGTGAACAAGCCGCCCGTCTCCATGCCCGTCTCTGAGGAGTATCACCATGTCTGATCGCTTCCGTCCCATCTCCATGGAACAGCTCACCGCGTGGGTGTTCACCGAGTTGGAGCAGAAGCAGGCGATCTTCGGCATTCCCCGCAGCGCGTTCTTCGTGCCCGGTCAGGATGACCGGTTCCGGATCGAGAAGTACGGTCGCACCCTCGAGACCCCGTTCGGGGTGGCGGCAGGCCCCCACACCCAGATGGCGCAGAACATCGTGGTCGCCTGGCTGGTCGGAGCCCGCTTCATCGAGCTGAAGACGGTGCAGACCCTCGACGAGCTCGACGTCAACAAACCCTGCATCGACCTGCAGGACGAGGGCTACAACGTGGAGTGGTCCCAGGAGCTGAAGGTCTACGAGTCGTTCGACGAGTACCTGCGGGCCTGGGTGCTGATCCACGCCCTCCACCATGCCCTCGGGTTCCCCGGCGACGCCCCCGGGATCATCTTCAACATGAGCGTCGGCTACAACCTGGAGGGGATCCTCCGCCCCAACGTGCAGTGGTACCTCGACGTCATGGACGACGCCTCGGACTACCTGCCTGCCTACGTCGACATCGTCGCCGCCCACTACCCGGCGGTGCGTGACCTGGAGATCCCCGCCCAGCTGTCGGACACCATCACGCTCTCCACCATGCACGGCTGCCCGCCCGACGAGATCGAGCGGATCAGCGAGTACCTGCTGAGCGAGCGGGGCCTCCACACCTCCGTGAAGTGCAACCCGACCCTGCTGGGCGCCGAGCGGGTGCGCCGCATCGTCCACGACGACCTCGGGTTCACCGACATACCGATCCCCGACGAGGCGTTCGGCCACGACCTGGAGTACCGCGACGCGGTCCCCATGTTCCACAACCTGCGGCGCGTCGCCGACAGCCACGGCCTCACCTTCGGGCTGAAGCTCACCAACACCCTCGAGGTGGAGAACTTCCGTCCCGTGTTCGATCGGGACGAGACCATGTACATGTCGGGGAGGTCGTTGCACGCCGTCACCACCAACCTGGCGCAGCGCCTCGTCGAGGAGTTCCGCGGCGGCCTGCTGCTGTCGTTCGCCGGCGGGGCCGACTGCTTCAACGTCGCCGACCTGCTCCGTTCGGGGATGAAGACCGTCACCGTGTGCTCCGATCTCCTCAAGTCGGGTGGGTACCTGCGGATGCTGCAGTACATGGAGAAGCTCGACGAGGAACTCGACGCGGTCGGCGCCGCCGATCTCACCGATTTCACCTGCAAGACCGCCATCCTGCAGGGCACCTTCGCCGGGTTCGCGTCGCTGCTGTACACCACCGTGCTCACCGAGAGCGGCGTCGCCCTCACCCGCGACGCCTGCCAGGCCCTCGCCGACCGTCTCCGGACCACCCCGCCGGCGGGACGGGCCGTCGACGTCATCGCCGCCTGGGCCACCGACGCCGGGCTCGACCCGGAGCAGGTCGACGCCGTGGCGGCGGCGGCGCTGCGGGTGCTGGCCCGCCTCAACCTGCGCCAGTACGCCAACGCGGTCCGCGCCGACTGGCGCCTCCGCAAGGACTCGTTCCGGACCGACCGTTCCAAGACGCCGCGGGAACTCGACCTGTTCGACTGTGTGCAGGCGCCGTGCGTCGACGAGTGTCCGGTCGATCAGGCGGTACCGCAGTACATGGCGGCGGTGCGGGAGCGGGACTTCGCCCGCGCGGTGGAGATCACCCGCGCCGACAACCCGCTGCCGTCGATCCTGGGGCACGTCTGCGACCACCTGTGCGAGAACACCTGCATCCGCACCCACCTCGACCAGCCGCTCGCCATCCGCGACATGAAGCGCTTCATCATGTCGCGCGAGGACGAACCGCCGCTTCGGGAGCAGGCGGCGCCGATCGGGGCGAAGGTGGCGGTGATCGGCGCCGGTCCCGCCGGGCTCGCCGCCGCCGAGGAACTCGCCCTCGCCGGGATCGAGGTGACGGTGTTCGAGGCCTACCCCTATCCGGGCGGCATGGTGGGGGGCGCCATCCCGGCCTACCGCCTGCCGCAGGCCCAGATCGACCAGGACGTCGACGTGCTGCGGCGCCTCGGGGTGGAGATCCGGTACGGGCAGAAGGCCGGCGTCGACGTCACCCTCGAAGGGTTGCGTCGTGACGGGTACCGGGCGGTGTTCGTTGCGGTCGGGGCCCAGCTCGCCAAGCGACTCGGGATCGAGGGGGAGGACAGCGACGGCGTGATGGACGCCCTCCACTTCCTGCGAAGCGTGCGGGAGGAACAGCCGGTGGCGATCGGCGCCAGGGTCGGCGTCATCGGCGCCGGTGACACCGCCATGGACTGCGCCCGCTCCGCCCTCCGGGTCGGCGCCGAGGACGTGGCGATCATCTACCGGCGCACCGTCGATCAGATGCCGGCCGATCGTGAGGAGATCCGGGCCTGCCTCGAGGAGGGGATCCGGATCGTGGAGCTGGCCGCACCCGACGCCCTCCACGTCGAGGAGGGGCGCCTCGCCGGGCTGGTGTGTACCCGCACCGAGTACCGCGGCGACCGGGACCCCTCGGGCCGTAAGATCCCCCACGACGTGCCCGACTCGGACTTCGAGATCCCGCTCGACACGCTCATCCTCGCCATCAGCCAGCATTCGGTGCTCGACTTCTTCGGCGACGAGGAACCGGCCCTGACCCCGCGGGGTTATCTGGCGGTCGATCCGGTCACCTTCGAGACGTCGATCCCGGGTGTGTACGCCGGGGGCGACGTCGCAGGCGCCGGGCCGTCGTCGATCGTCAAGGCCGCCGCCGACGGCAAGGCGGTGGCCGCCGCCATCGCGGCCGCGGTGGGGGAGGCGGGGCCTGCACCCGCCGGGGAGTGGATCGACGTCGACCTCCCCAGCCTCTTCGTGCGCCGGGCCCGCCGCGAGTACCGGGTGCCGGTGAAGCACACCCCGCTGTCGGTGCGCAACGATTTCGGGGAGACCATCCTCACCTACACGGAGGAGGAGGCGGTGGCCGAGGCGGGCCGTTGCCTCGACTGCCACACCATCTGCAGCCTGTGCGTCGGGGTGTGTCCCAACCTGGCGCTGATGACGTACCAGACGGAACCGTTCGCGGCAGAGTTGCCGTCGCTGTCGGTCAAGGACGGGACGATCGTGGCCGGGGAGGCGTCCCCGTTCCGGGTGGACCAGCGTCCCCAGATCGCGGTGCTCACCGACTTCTGCAACGAGTGTGGCAACTGCGTCACCGCCTGTCCCACCTCGGGCCGGCCCTACGTCGACAAGCCGCGTCTGTATCTCGATCGTGACGAGTTCCTGGCCCAGAAGGAGAACGCCTTCATGGTGACCCGGGACGGGGAGGCGGCGACGGTCGAAGCCCGCTGGGACGGCGAGACCCACCGGCTGGTGTGGGACGGCGCGGTCGAGTACGAGTCGCCGTCGTTCCGGGCGACGATGGACCCGGCGACGCTGGCGCTGCAGGAGGCGACCCCGGCTCCGGGCGCCGTCGACGGCGAGGCGTTGTCGTTGCGGCAGGCCGCGACGATGTTCACGGTGCTGAAGGGTTTGCGCGACTCGATGCCGCAGGTTCCGGCCGCGGTGGTCGAGGGGGCGGGCGCCGTCACCCGGATCGCCCATCCTGGGTACGCCGAGTAGCGGATCGCGCGTCCGGACCGCTCCTGATCTTTCGCTCGAACCGAGCAATTCAACGCCTGTTGACTTCATAATTCAACACGCGTAGAATCTCGCTCTGAGCATTGCGGACCGACAGGAGGTGCCCACCGTGTGGCCGATGATCGTCAAGGAATTCCGTGAGCTGCGACGGGACAAACGCACCCTGGCGATGATGATCGCCATGCCGTTGGTCCTGCTCACGATCTTCGGCTACGCCGCCCGCTTCGACGTCACCAGCATTCCGACCGCGGTGTACGGGCCGCAGGCCGACGCTCTCGTCCAGCAGCTCCCCGACGCGATCGACGTGACGAGCATCGACACCGCCGGGACCGACGCCGACGCCCAGGACGTGCTGCGACGCGGCGACGCCGCGGTCGCCATCTACGCCGGACCCAACCCGGTGATCTACGCCGACGGGACGGAGCTGTTCATGGCCCAGGCGGTGCTGCGACGGGCCTCGAGCCTCCCGGTTCCGGTCGAAGTGCTCTACAACCCCGATCTCAGCACTGCGGTCGTGATGGTGCCTGCCCTCATCGGTCTCATCATGGCCTTCATCGGCACCATCGTCACCAGCCTCGGGGTGGTGCGGGAGCGTGCCGACGGCACCCTCGAGACGCTCTCGGTGATGCCGATCAAACCCCGTGACGTGATCCTGGGGAAGATCGCCCCCTACTTCCTGGTGGCGACGGTGGACATCGTGCTCATCACCATCGCCGGGTTACTGGTCTTCAACGTCCCGTTCCGAGGCTCGGTCCTCGTCTTCGCCCTGCTCTCGTTCCTGTTCCTGCTCGTCGTGCTCGGGCTCGGCGTCCTCGTCTCGACCGTGTCCCGCACCCAGGGGGAGGCCATCCAGCTCGCCATCATGGTGATGCTGCCGCAGATTCTGCTCTCGGGGATGATCTTCCCGCTGTCGTCGATGGCCGCCGGCGTCCGCTGGATCGGCCAGCTGCTGCCGCTCACCTACTTCGTCGGCGCCGCCCGCGGCATCATGGTCCGAGGCGAGGGGATCGGGTCGCTGCTGGCGCCGCTCGCGGTTCTGGTGGTGATGGTGGTGGTCATCCTCGGTGCCGCCATCTACCGCTTCCACCGCGACGTGGCGCCCGCCGGTGCCGCCGAGATCGTCGACGTCGCCGAAGTGGCGGTGGCGTGATGTGGGGCACCACCGACGTCACGGTGCGCTTCGGGTCGGTCACCGCGCTCGATGCGGTGTCGCTCACCGCCGAGCCCGGGCTGCTCACCGCGGTGGTGGGCGGGGACGGGGCCGGCAAGTCCACCCTGTTGCGAGTCCTCGCCGGGCTCCTCGCGCCCACCGAGGGCCAGGCGTACCGGCCCCCGAAACGGCACCTCGGGTTCGTGCCGACCGGCTCGGGTGTCTTCGGCG
>JASFUV010000028.1:0-9032 GCA_050050155.1 Acidimicrobiia bacterium
CACCGCGTTGACCGCGTTGGCGTCGGCGGCGAGCGCCGACCCGCCGTTGAACCCGAACCACCCGAACCACAGGATGCCGGTGCCGATCAGGGTCAGCGGCAGCGAATGGGGCCGGATCGCCTCACGTGGGAACCCCCGCCGCGGCTTGAGCAGCAGCACGAGGGCGAGGGCGGCGACGCCGGCGTTGATGTGGACGACGAGCCCGCCTGCGAAGTCGAGCACGCCGAGGTCGGTCAGCCATCCGTTCCAGGCCCAGTGGGCGACGATCGGGTAGACGATGATCGACCACAGCGTCACGAACAGCACCCACGCCGAGAACTTCATGCGCTCGGCGACGGCGCCGGTGATGAGCGCCGGGGTGATGATGGCGAACGTGAGCTGGAACATCACGAACAACAGGTCCCCGCCCGCCGACACGTCGCGCAGGAAGAAGTACTCGAGGTCTCCGATGAGGCCGCGGCCGCCGTCACCGAAGGCAAGTGAGAACCCGAGCGCGACCCAGATCACGGTCACGATCGAGATCGTGAAGAAGTTCATCATCAGCATGTTGAGCACGTTCTTGACGCGCACCATGCCGCCGTAGAACAGCGCGAGCCCGGGCGTCATGAACAGCACCAGTGCGGCGCTGATCGACACCCAGGCGATGTCGCCTGAGTCCATGCGGGATCCTCCTCGGGGTATCCGCCGGTATTCGGTTGCCCGACAATGTGGCACGGGTTCGTTTCGGGACGGTTACGGCACCGTTGCGGGAGTGTTGCCTTGGGGTTTGGCGGCGGCGCCGGGCCGCCGCCGGCTCCGATGTGACCAGGATTCCACCCACCGCCCCTACGCTGATACGCTCGGCATCGCGTCTCAGATTGGAGGACCTGTGATAGATTTCATCCACAACCGAAAGGGCCCACAGTGACCACGATCACGAAAGTATGGGCCCGTGAAGTCCTGGACTCTCGGGGGAACCCGACTGTTGAGGCCGAGGTCGTGCTCGCTGGCGGGGCCTTCGGCCGGGCGATCGTTCCTTCCGGGGCGTCCACAGGGGCACTCGAAGCCAACGAGCTTCGGGACGGCGGCGACCGCTACGGCGGGAAGGGCGTGCAGCGGGCCGTCGGAAACGTCAACGAGACCATCGCCCCCGCGATGCTGGGCGTCGACGCCACCCGCCAAGAGCTGATCGATCAGCGCATGCTCGACCTCGACGGGACCCCCAACAAGGAGAACCTCGGCGCCAACGCCATCCTCGCCGTGTCCCTGGCCGTGGCCCGCGCCGCCGCCGCCGGGGTGGGGCTCCCCCTGTTCCGCTACCTGGGAGGCACCAGCGCCCGGGTCCTGCCGGTACCGTGCCTCAACGTGCTCAACGGCGGCGCCCACGCCGCCAACTCGGTCGACATCCAGGAGTTCATGCTGGTGCCGGCCGGGCTCCCCACCTACAAGGACGCCTTGCGGGCCGGGGTCGAGACCTACCACGCCCTCAAGAAGGTCCTCGCCGGCCGCGGCCTGACGACCAACGTCGGCGACGAGGGCGGGTTCGCCCCCAACCTTCCCGCCGACCGGGCTGCCCTCGAGCTGCTGTCGGAGGCGGTTGAGGCCGCCGGCTACACCCTGGGGGAGGACATCAGCTTCGCCATCGACGTCGCCGCCAACGAGCTGCGCCGGGCGGGTCGCTACGAACTCGACGGCCGCCAGCTCACGTCCGAGGAGCTGGTCGACTACCTGTCGACGCTCATCGACGACTTCGCGCTGGTGTCGGTCGAAGACGGCCTCGCCGAGGACGACTGGGACGGCTGGAAGTACATGACCGAGCAGCTCGGGAACCGGGTCCAGATCGTCGGCGACGACCTGTTCGTCACCAACGTCGATCTGCTGCAACGCGGGCTCGACAACGGCATCGCCAACAGCATCCTGATCAAGGTCAACCAGATCGGGACGCTGTCGGAGACGCTGAACACCATGGAACTGGCCGAAGGCCACGGCTACGGCCGGATGGTGTCGCACCGCTCCGGCGAGACCGAGGACAGCTTCATCAGCCACCTGGTGGTCGCCACCAACGCCGGTCAGATCAAGACCGGCGCCCCGGCGAGGGGCGAGCGCACCGCCAAGTACAACCAGCTGCTCCGCATCGAGGAGATGCTGGGGAACGAGGCTCGTTTCGCCGGTTGGGCACCGTTCCGGAGGTAGATGCGTGAACGAGACGACGCGGCAGGATCGTGACACCCCCCGCCGGGCCCGCAGCCGGCGGGGACCGGTGGTCGCGATCCTGCTGCTCGTCGCCCTCGCCATCACCCTGGCCGGGATCTTCCCGTTCCGGCAGATGATCGCCCAGCAGCGCCGGGTGGAGAACACCGAGGAGAAGCTGGAGACCTTGCTCGCCGAGAACGCCCGGCTCGAACAGGAGAAGGCGTCGCTGGAGTCCGCCACCGACCTGGAGCGCATCGCCCGCGAGCAGTACGGGCTGGTGCGCCCCGGAGAGACCGGCTACACCATCGACCCGCCGGAACCCGAACTGGATCAGGCGGTTCCCGACGAGCCGCGGCCGCTCGACGACGAGCGGTCCCCGCTGGAGAAGGTGTGGGATTTCCTCACCGGGCGCGACCTGGTCCCGGATGGGTGATCGAGAGACGGTCGCGGCCCAATTGGGCCGGGAACCCCGCTCCCCGGTCGACGTCGCCGTCCGCTGCCACCTCGGCCTCCCGGTGGTGATCGCGGTCCCACCCCATCTCGACGACGGCACCCCCTTCCCCACCCACTTCTGGCTGACCTGCCCCCTGGCGGTGCGCCGGATCGGTCGGATCGAAGCCGCCGGCGGGGTGAAGGAAGCGGAGGCCCGGATCGCTGCCGACCCGGATCTGGCGGCCCGTCACGCCGCGACGGCCACCCGTTACGCGGCGGAGCGGGACGCCCTCATCCCGGCCGGCTCACCGCTGCCGAGACCCACCGGGGGAGTGGGCGGCGCCGCCCGCGGGGTGAAGTGCCTCCACGCCCACTACGCCGACCACGCCGCCGGCAACGACAACCCGGTGGGGGAGGACACCGCGGCCCGGATCGATCCACTCGACTGCACCGTGCCGTGCGTGATCGACGGCGCGCTCAACCCGGAGTGGCGGGAACCGAGGCACTGAGGGGTCGGGCGGCGGCAGAATGGGGAGGCGATGCCCACCGACGATCCGCATCTGATGGCTCCCGGCCACGCCCCGACGCCGTTCTCGGCCGCCGAGATCCGTCACGGCTGCCCGCCCGGGCGGACGATACGGCTCCTCGTCGAGCCGGCCGGCGAGCCCGCCTCGGTCCGGGTGGTGCGGTTCCTGACGTGCGACGAGGAGGGCGCCGAGCAGGAGGGGCAGCGGTTCTCCCTCGACGGGGAGCCTCTGGAACCGGCGACGACGGAACGGACCCGGTGGGAGGAGTTCCAGGCCCACGCCTCCTTCCCGCTGCAGCGCACCAGGATCGAGCGGGAGACGATCGAGACTCCGCTGGGCGTCGTGCGATGCCTCCGCTACACCGTCGACGAGGGCGACACCACCCGTGTGTTCTGGTTCGACGACGACCGTCCCGGGATGCCGGTCAAGGTCGTCACCCGCACCGGGGATCGGGTCGCCTTCACCATGACGATGACCGGCGACTCCTACGGGGGCGAGGCTTCCCCGTAGATGAAGTACTGGGCGGTGCCGGCGACGTGCGCCTGCCACCCGAGCTCTCCGAGACGTTCCTCCAGCTCATCCGGGTCGTAGAACACCTTGATGATGCGGTACCAGCGCCCGTCGTTGAGCCGTCGCTCCACCGAGGTGGAGTCCCGGTCCCCGAGCCGGCCTCCGAGCGACGTCGCCGACTCGATCCACCGATTGTCGATGAACACGGCCCGGCCGCCCGGGACAAGGGCACGGCCCACCAGATCCCAGAACGGTGCGAACCGTTCCGGCGGCACGTGGGAGAGCCAGAACGCGAAGAACACCGAGTCGAACCGCCGCGGCGGTGACCAGGCGAACAGGTCGGCGGTGACGTACTCGATCGAAGGGTCCCCGATCCGGGCCCGGTTGATGCCGATCATCTCCCCGCTGGCGTCCACCGCGGTGAGGCTCTCGGCCCGGGAGCGAAGGCGCCGGGTCCAGATCCCGGTGCCGCACGCCAGCTCCAGGGTGTCGCCGAACGGCCCCATGGCGTCGATCTCCGCCTCCAACTCGGCGACCTCCGCCGACCAGACCGCGTTCAGCTCCGGACCCCGATCGAACCTGCCGCGGCGCTCCCACCATTCGTCGTACTCGGGGGCGCGGGCCCGGTAGTAGGCGACCTGCTCATCGAGGAGGTGGTCGTGGGGGAGCCGGGAATCGGCCACGCCCCGTCAGTCGTCGTCCTGGACCGAGGCGAGGGCCCGGTCCACCAGATGCGACGGCAGCTCCTGGTAGTGGTCGTGCTCGGCCGTGAAGCTCCCCCAACCCTGGGTGAGGGACCGCAGGTCGATGGCGTAGCTCTGGATCTCCGAGGACGGCACCAGTGCCGTGATGCGCTGCCGACCCCCGGCGGCGGTTTCGGTGCCCTGCACTTGGCCCCGCCGCGACGACAGGTCACCCATCACGTCACCCTGGTAGTTGGACGGCACCGTCACCGTGATCTTCGAGATCGGTTCCAGCACGATCGGCGCGGCGTTCGCCATGGCGGCCTTGAACCCGAGCCTTCCCGCCATCTTGAAGCTCATCTCCGACGAATCGACCGAGTGATACTTGCCGTCGTAGCAGCGCACCCGCACGTCCACCACCGGGAAGCCGTGGACACCGCCGTCGGCCATGGTTTCCCGAATGCCCTGCTCCACCGCCGGGATGAACTGGCGCGGGATCGAACCGCCCTTGATCTCGTCGACGAACTCGAAACCCTCGCCGCGCTGGGTCGGCTCGACCCGGAGGAAGGCCACCCCGAACTGGCCGCGGCCGCCGCTCTGCTTCTTGTACTTGCCCTCGGCGTCGGCGGAGCCGGTGATCGTCTCCCGGTAGGCGACCCTGGCAGGCTCGGTGTCGACCTCGACCCCGAACTTGCGGGCCAGGCGCTCGATCGTGATGGTGAGGTGCGTCTCGCCCATGCCCCGCAGCAGCGTCTGCTTCGTTTCGTCGTTGCGGTCCACCCTGATCGACGGGTCCTCCTCCTGGAGGCGCCGCAAGGCATTGGCGAGCTTGTCCTCGTCGGCCTGGGTACGGGCACGGATGGCGATCGCCAGCACCGGCTCGGGGTGCGTGATGGGGCGCACCGTGACCGGCTTGTGCTTGGGGGCGAGGGTGTCGCCGGTGGCGGTCTCGTCCAGCTTGGCGACCACCCCGAGGTCGCCGGCCGGCAGCTCCTGCACCAGCTCCGACTCCTTGCCGATCATCACCGCCACCTTGGCGAACCGCTCATCGGCGCCGCTGCGGGTGTTGTGGAGCACGTCCTCGGCCTTGACCGTCCCCGAGAGCACCCGGAAGTAGGAGATCTGACCGACGTATGGGTCGGTGATGGTCTTGAACACCAGCGCCAGCGGATCACCCGACGGCGAGCCCTCGATCTCCACCGTCTCCCCGCCGGCGGTCACCTCGATCGCGGGGCGGGATGCAGGTGACGGGCCGATCTCGGTGATGAAATCGGCGAGGCGGTCGACTGCGATCGGTCCGGTCGCCGAGCCGCACACCACCGGGAAGACGGTGCCGGCGGCGACGCCCACAGCCATCGTCTTCTCCAGCTCCTGCACCGAAGGGACCTCTCCTTCCAGATAGCGTTCCAGCTGCTCGTCGTCGGCGACCACGATCCCTTCCACCAGGTTGTCGCGCACCTCGTGCTCGCGGCTCTCCATCTCGGCCGGGATCTCACCCTCCGCCGCGGTGCCGCTGTCGTAGACGTAGGCCTTGTCCCGGAACAGGTCGGCGACCCCGTGGAAGTCCGCCTGATCACCGATCGGGAGCTCGATGGGGGCGATGCCGGCCCCGAAACGGTCCCGCAGCTGCTGGAGCGTGCGATCGAACGACGCCTGCTCCTTGTCGAGCTTGTTGATGAACACCATGCGGGGGAGCCCGAGCCGCTCGGCCTCACGCCACGCCGTCTCGGCGCCGACCTCGACGCCGTCGGTGGCGCTGATCACGAACACCGCCAGGTCGGCGACCCGGAGGGCGGCATCCACGTCCCCGATGAAATCGGCGTAGCCGGGAGTGTCGATCAGGTTGATCTTGTGGCCCTTCCATTCGAAGGGCGCCGTCGCCAGCGACAGCGAGATGCCCCGTTTGTGCTCCTCGGGGTCGAAATCGGTCACGGTCGTGCCGTCCTCGACCCGTCCCAGGCGATCGATGGCGCCGGCACGGAAGAGAAGCGCCTCGGCGAGGGTCGTCTTCCCGGATCCGCTGTGACCTACGAGCGCGACGTTGCGGATCTTCTCGGGCGGGTACACCTTCACAGCCGAATCCTCCGTGGGGTCGAATGGTTGCCGGACCCCGGAGACTACCCGAGACAGGGGTCCACACTCCAGACGGGGCCACCGCCGCGCCGGGTACGCTGCTGGTCGCGCCCGGGTGGCGGAACTGGTAGACGCGGCGGACTTAAAATCCGCTGTCCCTTCGGGGGCGTGGGGGTTCGAACCCCTCCCCGGGCACCATGCGGCGGCGGCCCCGGTAGGTAGGCCCCGCCCCTTCCTAGAATCAGGGAGTCGGTCCCGGTGCCAACCGGATGCGCGCCGCGGGTACTTCTGCCTCTAGGCGGTCACCCAGCCCGGTCGCACACTGGGGGGACACAATCGGAGGCCCCTGAATGAATCGCGTCATCGAAGCCAGATTCCTCGCCCCGGAGGTGAAGTACCTCCGGATCGAGGCGCCCAAGATCGCCCGCAAACGCAAGGCAGGCCAGTTCGTCATCCTGCGCCCGCGGCCCGAATCCGAGCGGATCCCGCTCACCATCGCCGACGGCGACCCGGACGAAGGGTGGATCGCCCTCATCGTCCAGGGCATCGGCAAGACCACCAAGACCCTCAACACGCTCGAAGCCGGCGACTTCATCCAGGATCTCGCCGGACCGCTCGGCATGGCATCGGAGATCGAGCAGTTCGGGACCGCCGTCGTGATCGGCGGCGGCGTCGGCACCGCCATCGCCTACCCCACCGCGGTGGCCCTCGCCGCCGGCGGCAACGACGTGATCGCCATCATCGGTGGCCGCAGCAAGGACTACGTCATCCTCGAAGACGAGATGGCAGCCGTCTGCACCGAGGTGTACCCCACCACCGACGACGGGAGCTACGGCTACCACGGCTTCGTCACCACCAAGCTCACCGACCTCATCGAGGAAGGCACGGCCATCGACTACGTGATGGCCATCGGCCCGGTGCCGATGATGCGCGCCGTCGCCGAGGTGACCCGTCCCCACGGCATCAAGACCGTCGTCAGCCTCAACCCGATCATGGTCGACGGCACCGGCATGTGCGGCGGCTGCCGCGTCACCGTCGGCGGCGAGACCAAGTTCGCATGCGTCGACGGCCCCGAATTCGACGCCCACCTCGTCGACTTCGACCTGCTGACCCGCCGCAACACCTCCTACGCCGCCTTCGAGCACTACCGGCGCGAGGAGTTCGAAGCCGCCCATGAATGCCGCGTCGCCGCGGCGGAGGTGAAGTGATGGCCCGTGACCTCACCCGGCGCGAACGCATGAAGCTGCCCCGGCAGGAGATGCCGGAGCAAGACCCGGCGGCCCGCGCCGTCAACTTCGAAGAGGTCAACCTCGGCCTGACCGCCGAGGCGGCCGTGGCCGAGGCGGAACGATGCCTGGTGTGCGCCCATCCCACCTGCATGGAGGGCTGCCCCGTCGGCGTCGACATTCGCGGATTCGTCAGCGCCGTCGCCGAGAGCCGCTTCGACGACGCCGTCGGCGTCATCAAGCGCGACAACTCGCTCCCGGCGATCTGCGGACGGGTCTGCCCCCAGGAAGAGCAGTGCGAGGGGGCCTGCGTTCTCGCCAAGAAGTACCGCCCGGTCGCCATCGGCTACCTCGAGCGCTTCGTCGCCGACTACGAACGGGAGAACGGCGGTGTCGAGGTCGCTCCGGTCGAGGTGAAGACCGGCAAGAAGGTCGCCGTCGTCGGCAGCGGCCCTTCCGGGCTCGCCTGCGCCACCGACCTGATCAAGGCCGGCCACGACGTCACCGTCTTCGAGGCGCTCCACGAGCTGGGCGGGGTGCTCGTGTACGGCATTCCCCAATTCCGGCTCCCCAAGGAGATCGTCCGCACCGAGATCGACCAGCTCGCCGAGATGGGCGTGCAATTCGAGACCAACTCGGTGATCGGCATGATCGACACCCTCGACGACCTGTTCGAGGTGGAGGGCTTCGACGCGATCTTCATCGGCGTCGGCGCCGGGCTGCCCCGGTTCCTCAACGTGCCTGGGGAGAACCTGATCGGGGTGTACTCGGCGAACGAGTTCCTCACCCGCGTCAATCTGATGAAGGCCTACGCCGAGGCGGCCGAGACGCCGCTCCTCGACCTGTACCGCAAGAACGTCGCCGTGTTCGGAGGCGGCAACACCGCCATGGACGCGGTGCGGACCGCCAAACGGCTCGGGGCGGCGCGGGCCATGATCCTCTACCGGCGCTCCGAGGCGGAGATGCCGGCCCGGGCCGAGGAAGTCGAGCACGCCAAGGCCGAAGGCATCGAGTTCATGACGCTGGTGTCGCCGCTCGAACTGACGGGCAACGCCGACGGCTGGCTCACCGGGGTCACCCTGCAGCGGATGGAACTCGGCGAGCCCGACGACTCCGGGCGCCGCCGCCCCCAACCCATCGAAGGCGACGTCTTCGAAATGGACATCGACGCCGCGGTCGTGGCGATCGGCAACAGCCCCAACCCCCTCATCCAGAAGACGGCGCCGGACCTCGAGGAGACGAAGTGGGGCACCCTGGTCGCCGACCCGGAAACGGGACGGACTCCCAAGGTCGGCGTGTTCGCCGGCGGCGACATCGTCACCGGCGGCGCCACCGTCATCCTGGCGATGGGAGCCGGGCGCCGCGCTGCCGCCTCCATCTGCGAATACCTCGAGACCGGGATCTGGGAG
>JASFUV010000029.1:0-8975 GCA_050050155.1 Acidimicrobiia bacterium
CTGCGCTTCGGTGGCGTCCTCGTTGACGACGTGCACCAGCCGGATCTCGGCGTGTTCGAGGTGGGCCATCCGGTCGGCAAGGCCGATCTTGAGGGCGTCGAAGGGGCCGCCGGTGCCCATGACGACAATGGTGTCGATCTCGCGGAAGTTGCGGTTGCGGAGCAGGATCGTGTCCGAGTCGATGTTGTCCCGCAGCCACCGCAGGTCGCGGACGAACGGGCGGTTGGCGCGGTGATCCTGCGGCATCTCCGCCAGGACCAGGTCGACCCCTTCGTCGCGGATCCTTCGCTGCTGATCCTCCCGGATGCCACCGCTGGAGACGGCGTGGAGGGTGACCCCGACCTTGGCGGCGGTGGCCGTGATCTCTGCGGTCCAGGCCTGTTCGGCCTGGGCGCTCTGCGGACCGCGGCGGTCGAGGCGGCTGACTTGGATCCATCCGGTTCTCGCCTTGGCGAGGTCGCTGGCGAGTTTGAGGATGTCGTGGAGGCGCTCCCGGCGCATCCCGTGCCAGGTGAGGACGAGGACGTGGGCGGCTCCCGGGTTGGCGAGCACGTTCTCGGTGGTCCGCAGCAGGCGGGCGTTACTGCGGAGGCGGAGGGCGTCGAGGGAGGCGCTCTCACGGCTCGCCCGGGAGCGCCCGAACGCCCGGTACCAGAGGAACCCGGTGACGATGATCGCCGCCGCGCCGAGCGCGGGGACGATCCCCATCTGGGTGAGGAGCACGAGGGCGCCGATGATGCCGAAGACCTGGACCCACGGGTATCCGGGGGAGCGGAAGCTGGGTTGGTACCAGTCGAGGCGACTCTCCCGGAAGGCGATGACGGCCAGGTTCACCAGGGAGAAGACGAGGAGCTGGAACGCGCTCGCCAGCTTGGCGAGCTCGACCAGGGGCACGAACCAGACGAGCCCCACCAGCACCGCTCCGGTGAGGAGCACCGCGGCGAAGGGGGTGCCGGAACGAGCCCCGACGTTGCGGAAGACGGCGGGGGCGAGGTCGCGCCGGGCCATGGCGAACGGGTAGCGGGACGAGGCGAGCAACCCGGCGTTCGCCATGGAGACGAGGGCGACCATGGCGATCACGGTGAGGACGTCGAGCCCGACGGTGCCCATGAACTGCTCGGCGGCGGTGGCGACCGGCGTGAAGGTGCCGGCGAGGGCGCCGACGCCGGTCACGCCGACCATCACGTACACCACCGCCGGGTACACGATGATCATGAGCCCGATGCTGAGGAGGATGCCGAGCGGGATGTTGCGGGCGGGCCGGTCGACCTCCTCGGCGATGGAGGCGACCTTGGTGACCCCGAGGTAGGAGACGAAGACGAGGCCGCTGGCCGACAGGAGGCCTTTGAAGCCGCCGTCGAGGAACGGTTCGAAGGCGTGCGGCTGGACCGCGCCGAGGCCCCGCGCCGTGAACACCGCGAGCGAGGCGAGGACCCCGGCGACGAGGATCACCTGGAAGCGGGCCGCCTGCTTCACCCCGATCAGGTTGAGCACGATGATGGCGACCGCCAGGCTGATGGCGACGACGTGGGTGGACACGTCGGCGAAGATCTCCAGGTAGGCGCCGAGCCCGTCGAGGGCGAACGCCGACTTGAAGATGAGCGAGAACCAGACCCCGAACCCGGCGATGGTGCCCATGAGGGGCCCCATGGCGCGGTCGATGTACAGGTAGGTGCCGCCCGCCTCCGGCATGGCGGTCGCCATCTCGGATTGGGAGAGAGCGGCCGGCAGCACCACGATGCCGGCGATCACGTAGGCGACCACCACGGCGGGACCGGCCAGCTTGGCCGCGACCCCGGGCAGGACGAAGATCCCGCTTCCGATCATGGCGCCCAGGCTCACGGAGAAGACTCCGAAGAGCCGGACGTTTGGTTGGAGCCGACCGGTCACGCCATACCCGCTGATCGATGGTGGGCCGTACGGTATCGGGTGCGCCGGGCCGATGCTGCCGGCGCGGGCCGGAGGGCTACCCGGCCGGCGTCCCGATCGCGGCGAAGGCCTGCCGGAAGTCCTCCTCGATGTCGTCGATGTGCTCGATCCCGACCGACACCCGGATCAGATCCTCGGTGACGCCGCTGGAGACCTGCTCGTCGGCGCTGAGTTGCTGATGGGTGGTGGAGGCAGGGTGGATCACCAGCGTCTTGGCGTCCCCCACGTTGGCGAGGTGGGAGGCGAGCTCGAGGGCGCCGATGAACCGCTTGGCATCGGCGAACCCTCCGGCGATCCCGAAGCTGAGCACCGCCCCGTACCCGTGCTGGAGGTACTTCGTGGCGAGCTCGTGGGACGGGTGGGACGGCAGGCCCGGGTAGTTCACCCACGCCACCTGCGGCTGCGCTTCGAGCCACTGGGCGAGGGCGAGGGCGTTGTCGACGTGGCGCTGCACCCGCAGCGACAGGGTCTCCAGCCCTTGGATGAACAGCCACGAGTTGAACGGCGACTGGGCGGCGCCGTAGTCGCGGAGTCCCTCGACCCTGGCCCGGATGGCGAAGGCGATGTTGCCGAACGGTCCGTCGGGCCCGAACACCTCCGAGAAGACCAGCCCGTGGTAGCCGGGGGCCGGCTCGGTGAAGAGCGGGAACTTGGGGCTGCGCCAGTCGAAGGTGCCGCCGTCGACGATGATCCCGCCGATGGAGGTGCCGTGGCCGCCGATCCACTTGGTGGCGGAGGCGACGACGATGTCGGCGCCGTGGTCGAGGGGCCGCGCCAGGTAGCCGGCGGCCCCGAACGTGTTGTCGACGATGAGCGGGATACCGGCCTCGTGGGCGATGGTGGCGATGCGCTCGAAGTCGGGCACGTTGTACTTGGGGTTGCCGATCGATTCGACGTACACGGCCTTGGTGCGGTCGGTGATGGCGGCCGCGATGTCGTCCGGGTCGTCCCCGTCGACGAAGGTGGTGTCGATGCCGAGGCGGGGGAGCACCACCTTGAACTGGTTGTAGGTGCCACCGTAGAGGTAGCTGGTGGAGACGATCTCGTCCCCGGCCTGGGCCAGGGTGGTGATCGCCAGCAGCTGGGCGGCCTGCCCCGAGGCGGTGGCGACGGCGGCGACGCCGCCTTCGAGGGCGGCGATCCGCTTCTCGAAGACGTCGGTGGTGGGGTTCATGATCCTGGTGTAGATGTTGCCGAACTCCTCGAGACCGAAGAGGCGGGCGGCGTGGTCGGCGTCGTCGAAGACGTACGACGTGGTCTGGTAGATGGGCACCGCCCGGGCGTTGGTGGCCGGGTCGGGCTCCTGACCGGCGTGGAGTTGGAGCGTCTCGTAGTGATAGGTGCGGTCGGACATCAGGGTCTCCTTGCAGATCGATGGCACCGTGGGTGCCGGAAGGATGCGGGCTCGACGTTCCGTCGGGAACGTGGCTACGTCGCGCTCGGGCGAACGACCCGAGCGCCGGGCATCGCCATGCAAGGACAGGGAGGGATGGCAGGGACGAGCGCCCCTGCAACGGACGGTTCGGCGGTCACCTCGGGCTCCTCTCTCTCGCTGACGACGCGCTCTGCGAGCGCCGCGAGCGGGAGTCCCGCTTGCCGGCTGCTCATCGATCAGGCATTGGCACCGTTCGTGTCGGTTGCCGCGGCTTCGTAGGGCCTGTCCCTCCACCGCTCTGGATGAGCGCGTTGTGTCGGGCGAGTGAAGCAGAGCCGAGGCGGGCCGTCAAGGGTGGCAAACCGATCGACCCGGGCGGCGCCTACCCTGCCGCTCGTGAACGACGAACCGCGACCGGCCGACACCGCGGCCATGTTCCGGCGCCTCCGCGAGCTGGCGCTGCCGCTCGGCGACTACGCGGTGTTCGGGAGTGGGCCGCTGGCGATCCGGGGCTGGATCGAGGCCGCCGCAGACCTCGACGTGGTGTGCCGTGGCGCCGCCTGGGAGGAGGTCCGACGGATCGGGACGCGGCGCCGCATCGAGGAGGGCGGTATCGAGGTCGAGATCGTCGCGCTCGACGGCGGCGCCCTCACCTTTGGGAGGCGGTGGGCGCTCGGCGGCTTCGACGTCGACGCCCTCATCGACACCGCCGAGATCATCGACGGCCTGCCCTTCGTCCGGCTCGAGCACGTCGCAGCCTTCAAGCGGGCGGCGGGCCGGCCCAAGGATCGGGCCCATCTGGAGGCGATGCGGCGCCACGGCGCCTGCTGAGCCGCCATCCCGGGCGGTGCAGGTCCGAACGGCCCTTGAATCTCGTGGCGCAGAGTCGCTACCTTCGCGCGGTGCCTGCGAAAGGGACCGCGATGACCGTACTGGTGACCGCCGCGTCGAAACATGGCGCCACCGCCCAGATCGCGAAGGCGATCGCCGACGCCCTCACCCGCCGGGGGGTGGAGGCCGTCCAGCCGGCTCTCGACGATGTCGCCGGCGTCGACGGTTACGACGCCGTCGTGCTGGGGAGCGCCGTCTACATGGGCCGCTGGATGAAGGAGGCGAAGGGGTTCGTCGAGCACCACCGCGACGCGCTCCGGGCGCGGCCCGTGTGGCTCTTCTCCAGCGGACCCCTCGGCGATCCGCTGAAACCGGCCGACGATCCGGTCGACGCCGCCGCCATGGTGGAGGCGTCCGGGGCTCGCGAGCATCGCGTGTTTCCCGGCGAGATCGCCAAGGATCGCCTCAGCCTGGGGGAGCGGGCCGTCGTGAAGGCGGTGCGGGCCCCGTACGACGACTACCGCGACTGGGGCGACATCGACGCCTGGGCCGCCGGGATCGCGAGTGCCCTCACCGGCTGACCGGTCCGGTCAGGACCCCGACACCGGCGCGGCGGGGATGGTCCCGAGCCGGCCCGCCTGGTAGTCGTCGAACGCCTGCGCCAGCTCGGCGTGGGTGTTCATCACGAACGGCCCGTACCAGGCGATCGGCTCCCGCACCGGCTCGCCCCCGAGCAGCAGCACATCCACCTCGGGGGATCGTGACTCCTGGGTGGCGTCGGCGCCGAGGGTGATGGCGTCGCCGGGACCGAAGACGGCGAGCTGGCCGGCCTGGATCGGGCGCTGCTCGACACCGACCGTTGCCTGCCCGTTGAGGACGTAGGCGAGGGCGTTGAAGTCGGGGTTCCACGGCAGCCGCAGCCGGGCCCCGGCCGCCAGGGTGGCGTGCATCACCGTGATCGGGGTGTGGGTCGATCCGGGACCGCGGTGCCCTGCCACATCCCCGGCGATGAGACGCAGCAGGGCGCCGCCGTCGGGGGTCGTGAGCAGCACCACCTCGCCGGCCCGCAGGTCCTGGTAGGCGGGCGGAAGGTACTTGTCCACCGCCGGCAGGTTGACCCACAGCTGGAACCCGTGGAACAGGCCGCCGGAGGCGACCAGCTCCTCGGGCGGCTTCTCGATGTGGAGGATCCCGGAACCGGCGGTCATCCATTGGGTGTCGCCGTTGGTGATGAGCCCGCCGCCGCCGTGCGAGTCCTGGTGCTGGAAGGTCCCGTCGATCATGTAGGTGACGGTCTCGAAGCCCCGGTGGGGGTGCCACGGGGTGCCTTTCGGCTCGCCGGGGGCGTACTCCACTTCGCCCATCTGATCGAGGTGGATGAACGGATCGAGGTCGGCCATGTCGACGCCGTAGAAGGCACGCCGCACCGGGAACCCCTCGCCTTCGAACCCGGAAGGGGCGGTGGTGACGGAGCGCACCGGCCGCTCCCGGCTCTCGATGACCGGCTCCGGGACGCGCGGCAACGCGAGGACGTCGTCGACGGTGACGGCAGGCATGGTGGGCTCCCTTCCCTCTTGCCCGAGTTCCAACCCCGGCTCCGGGAGGGCCTATTCCCTCCGGCCGGGACCGTACGTCAGGTGGTCCGGACCCGGTCCTTGATGAGGGCCACGATGGCATCGGCGATCGAGCCGGCGCGTACCGCGCTCGTGTTCCATATCGCGTCGTACAGCAGCGGGTTGTCGATGTCGACGCCGAAGTGCTGGCGGAGCAGGCGCTGCCGGCCGGAGTCCTGCCGCGAGATGGAACGCCGCGCCGTCTTCTCGTCGATGCCGCGGATCTTCATGATGCGGCGCACCCGATCCTGCTCGGATGCCATCAACCGTACCGAGACCCCGGATCCCAGACCCTTCGTCACCTGCGAGCCGGCCCTTCCCACGATGATGACCTTCCCGATGATCGCCAGCATGCGGATCGTCTCGAAGATCTTGTTCATCACGATGTCCTGGTGGGTGTCGGCCGTCACCAGGTTGCGGATGAACTCGTCGGTTCGGCTCCGGTACTCCTCGGTGAGGAGATGATCGATCGACACCTTGAGGCGTGGGTCGCGCACGATCATCTCGCACAGTCGCTGGTCGAACAGCTGCCAGCCGCCGAACAGGTCGCGATCCGGTTCGGCGTTGAAGGCCTCCAGCAGCTTCTCCGCCAGACGGTGGCCGCCGGCGCCGGCCTGGCGGGAGATCGTCACGAACGGGAACCCGCGGCGTTCCCACTCCTGGCGGGCCCGGACCGGGGGTTGGTGGGGAGCGGAACGCAGGAACCGCTCGATGTCGTCGGCCACGTCCTGGAATTGGCTCATGATGCTCGGTCCTTCGCGCCGCCGGGCCGTTCCTCACGGCTCCCGACCGTCGCCGGCCTCGCGAGCCGTTGGGCGAGATTGTATCGCGAGGGACCCCCCGCTCGCCTGGAGAACCGCTCGTTCACCGGCATTTAGCCTCATTTCACGTCCTACTTAGGGTCTTCTGAGGTTCCGCCGATGATGATGGGACGCATGAGTGGAGACACCACGATCAAGGGGACGTCGGTTCGGCCACGATCGAGGCGCCCCAAACAGTTCGCTTCCGGACGGGTCTGCGCCGCCGAGGGGTGTGAGACCCGCATCTCGCGCTACAACGCCCGCGAGTTCTGCCATCTCCACGCCCCCAAGAAGTACCCGAGGGTGCGGGGGCGTTGGGTCGCCACCCCGGACGCCTGAACCGAGGACTCTCAGCGTTCCTTGAGGCCTTCCCCAGGGCGGGCACACCATGGCCCGTCACAGTGTCGGTGGAAACGACTCCCCGACCACCTGGAGGACGACATGACAAGGCGCTCTTCGATGCTCCTCGCCGCGCTGGTGCTCATCGCAGCCGGGTGCGGGGGCGGGGATGCCGGCACGGGCGTCGCCTCCCTCCAGGATGATGCGGCGACGACCACCGTCGCCGCCGACGGTGCCTCCGAAGTGGACGCGGAACAGGCGATGCTCGATTTCGCCGCGTGCATGCGCGAACACGGCGTCGACATGGCCGATCCGATCTTCGACGGCGAGGGCGGCGGGGGGATCATGGTGGTCGGTGGCGCCGGCCGCGTTCCCGGGACGGGGGAGGACGGGGGAGACGCCACGCTCGACATCGGCGCAATCCAGGAAGCCCGTGACGCCTGTTCCCGGTACCTCGAGGGGATCACCCGCGACGTCGAGCACCCCGACCAGACCGAGATGCAGGACACCATGTACGAGTACGCCGAGTGCATGCGGGACAACGGTTTCGACATGGGAGATCCCACGTTCTTCGGGTCGTCCGTCGATGACGGGAGCGGCGCCCGAGAAGGCCCCTTCTCCGACATCGACCCGGACGATCCCGACTTCCAGGCCGCCCAGGAGGCCTGCCAGGACATCTTCGGCGGGTTCGGGTCAGGGATCCGGCCCGACGGGGGTGGTCCCGGTGGCGAGGAGCGACCATGAGCACGACCATCGACGAATCTCCTCCGGTGCGCGCCACCCCGCGGTCCTCCGATTCCGGGAACGGCGACCCCGCCCCGCCCGAGCCCGTCGGCAGGCGACGCAGGTGGCTCGTTGGCGGCGCGGTGCTGATGCTGGCCGCCGCCGGCGGGCTCTGGCTGGTGCTCGCGGGCAACGGCGGGAACGGCACAGCCGATGCCGCCGCCTCCCTGGACTACGCCGACGTGGTGAGAACCGATCTGGTGGACGCCGAGAGCTTCGACGGGACGCTCGGCACCATCGACGGGGACCCGATCAAGAGTTCCCGCAGCGGCGTCGTCTCCTTCGCCGCCGAGCCGGGCGCGACCGTTGCAGAGGGCGACACCCTGTTCGCGATCGACGGCATCCCCGTCGCCCTCGCCTACGGCGACACCCCGATGTTCCGCACGCTGGCCCCCACCGTCGATTCGCAGGTGGTGACCGGCCGCAGCAACGGGACCGTCACGTCGGTGGCGGCAGCCGGCACGACCCTCGAACAGGGTGACGTCCTCTACACCGTCGACGGGGAGCCGGTCGTGCTCCTCTACGGCGACATCCCGGCATACCGCGCCCTGCGGGACGGGCGCGACGATCTGGAGGGCGACGACGTCCTCCAGCTCGAAGAGGCCCTCGACGCCCTCGGGTACAACACCTCCGGATCGCTCAGCATCGACGGCGTATTCACCAGCTACACCGCCGATCTCGTCGAGGACTGGCAGGCCGACATCGGGGCGGTCGCGGACGGATCCGTCGACCTCGGCGAGGTCGTGTTCCTCCCCGGGCCGGTCACCGTGCTCCAGGTCGCGGCGGGGGCCGGTGACTCCATCGGCGACGGTCGTGAGATCCTGACCGTCACCAGCGGCGAGACCACCAGCGGACCCGACGTGGCCCAGCTCGAAGCGGCGCTGGCCGCCTTCGGGTACGACGCCGGAGGTTCCCTCACCGTCGACGGCGTGTTCGATGCCGCGACCACCGCGGCCGTGCTGGCCTGGCAGGAGGCCATCGGCGCCGATACCGACGGCGTGGTGGAGCTGGGCGATATCGTCTTTCTCTCCGGTCCGGTGCGCATCAACGAGCAGCTCGCTCCGCCGGGGACGTCGATCAACGCCGGCGCCGAGGTGCTGGAGGCTTCGTCGTCGGACAAGGTCGTGAGCGTGTCGCTCCCGGCCGCCGATCAGAAGATCGCCTCCGCAGGCGACGCCGTCACCGTCGAGCTGCCCGACGGAACCGAGGTGCCGGCCACGATCGCGTCGGTGGCGAACGTGGCGACCGACTCGAGCGGAGGGGCACCGGTGTTCGAGATGATCGTCACCCTCGACGATCCGAACG
>JASFUV010000030.1:0-8801 GCA_050050155.1 Acidimicrobiia bacterium
TGTTCACCGCCGGCCCTCCTCCCGGCTACATCGGCGCCGTCCCCATCGGCCTCCACTGTGAGGGACCCATGCTCGCCCCCGGCCATCGGGGCACCCACCGGCCCGCGCATCTGGTCGCCCCGAGCCTCGATCTGATCGAGCGGTGGGATCCCGCCGGCGGGGTCGCGATGGTGACCATCGCGCCAGAACTGCCAGGAGCGATCGCGGTGATCGAGGAGTTGTGCCGTCGTGGCGTGGTGGTGGCCGTCGGGCACTCCGGCGCCACCTATGAGGAGGCGCTGGCCGCCTTCGCCGCCGGCGCCACCGCCGGAACCCACCTCTACAACGCCATGTCGGGATTCCGTCACCGGGAGCCGGGACTGGTCGGTGCCCTCCTGGCCGCACCGACGGTGGTCGCCGGGATCATCGCCGACGGCATCCACAGCCACCCGGCTGCGGTGGCGGTCGCGTGGAAGGCGAAGGGCCCCGACCATCTCATGTTGGTCACGGATGCCCTGGCAGCCGCCGGGATGCCCCACGGCCGCTACCGCATCGGCGACATCTCCGTCGACTTCGGTCCGTCCGGCGCCCGCAACGCTTCCGGCGGACTCGCCGGAAGCGTGCTCACCCTCGACGAAGCGGTCCGCAACCTGGTGGCGTTCACGGGGTGCTCCGTTCCCGAAGCCCTCGGCACCGTCACTCGCGTCCCGGCCCGCCTCCTCGGCCTCGACGACAGGGGGGTGATCGCTCCCGGCGCTGTCGCCGACCTGGTCCTCCTCGACCGCGACCTCGAGGTGGTGGCCACCATCGTCGCGGGGAGGCTCGTCCACCTGCGCGATCAGGCCCGCGCCCCGGCGCGATCTGGCGCCCCCTCTGCGACCGCGACCACCATCCTCACCGTCCCGGCATCCGCCGATCGGCCGGTGCCGCCGACGGGATCCGGCGACGGGCGCTGGCATCGCACCCGGAGGGGGCGATCGGTGCTCTGGGATGAGATCTTCGAGCAACCCGAGACGCTGCGCCGGGTCGTCGATCACAACGAGGAAACGGCCCACCAGGTGGCGGAGGCGTGGCGGCGGGAGGGCTGCGATCAGGCGGTGATCGCAGCGCGTGGCACCTCCGACAACGCGGCCCGTTTCGCCCAGTACGTGTGGGGGGCCCGCAACCGGATCTCGGTGGGCCTCGCCACGCCCTCCCTGTTCAGTGTGTATCACAGGCCGCCTTCACTCGGCGCCGCGCTGGTCGTCGGCATCTCACAGTCGGGCGAGTCGCCCGACATCGTGGCTGTGCTCGCGGAGGCGAGGCGGCAGCACCGGCCCACCGTGGCGATCACCAACAACGAGGACGCCCCGCTGGCGGCGGTCGCCGACCACGTCCTTCCGCTGCACACCGGAGGGGAAGCGTCCGTCGCCGCCACCAAGACCTACACCGCGCAGCTGGCGGCGGTGGCGCTCCTCTCGGCCGGCCTGAACCCAGAGCCGGGCAATGACCGGTCGTTGTACGCCCTGCCGGACCTCGTCGGCCACATGCTCGACCAGGCCGATGCCGTCGCTTCTCTGGTCGAGCGGTTCGCGGCTGCGGATCATTGCGCGGTGCTGGGTCGCGGCTTCAACTACGCCACCGCGTTCGAGTGGGCATTGAAACTCCAGGAGCTGGCCCAGGTGGTGGCCCAGCCCTCCTCGACCGCTGATTTCCTCCACGGACCGGTTGCGCTGGTGCACCCTGGCTTCCCAATCTTGGCGATCGACGCCCCCGGATCGTCGCATCCGATGGTGCATACGACGCTCGGGGAGCTGGCAGAACGCGGTGCCGATCTGATGGTGATCGGCAGCCCCGAGCCGATCGGCGGCCGGATCCCGGCGACGATCTCACTCCCCGATGACACTCCGGAGTGGATCACCCCGATCCCGGCCATTGTGGGAGCGCAGCTCTACACGTTCCATCTCGCGGTGGCCCGGGGCCTGGATCCCGACCGACCGCAGGGTCTCACCAAGGTGACCAGGACCACCTGAGCGGCGCCGCACCGGACTCCCTGGGTGGCGGCTCAGGAGTCCGGCAGTGCGGTGACGACCTCCGGCGGCTGATAGACGACGTCGGCGACGGCGGTGCCGGGGGGGATGTTCAGCTCGGCGTCCCCGTCGATATCGACGAGACGCTCACCGAGCAGGATCCCGTCCGGTCCCAGGTCGATGGACAGCCGGCGCGCACCGCCGTTCAGCTCGTAGTCGATGGCCAGCGTGGCGCCGCCATCCGGTCGGTCCTCGACGAGGTCGAGGGGGAGACCGGCCAGCATCCCGGCGATGGCGGCCCGCAACTGCGGCCCGGCGACGCCGGTACGAAGAATGCCGACGGCGTTCTCGAACAGCGCCACATCCATCCCACTCGGCGATCCGCCCAGGGCGATTCGAGCCTCGAGCGCCGCCCGGAGGAGCTTTGGGTCGGTGGGCCAGTCCGTGGTGGCGTCGTCGTTCACGACCCCCGTGACGCGCTCGGTCACGACCTCGCCCACCTGGTCTCTCGCGGCGCCCCCGGACGCCTCCCAGGCGGCCCGGACCTCGTCGTCGAAGAAGATGGGCTCGCCGGCGACGCTGCGACGCTGGTAGAAGCCGGTGGACGGCTGGTACCACACGTCGACGTGGGCCGGCCGCAGGTACCCGACATGGTCCCGGTCGAGACCGAGGTCCTCGCCCGGCTCGACTCCTAGGTTGGTCTGGTCGTGGGCGAGGTGGATGAAGGAGCCCTCGGGGATGTCGAGCGGGGTCGCGGCCCGGGAGGCGTGCACGATCTCGGCGAGGATTGCATCGGCCGGGCCCGGCTGGAGGACGACGACCGCGGTGAGGAAAGCCGCAACGAGGGCCACGGCGGTGGTCGGAACCGCCCAACGCCATCCGATCCGCCTGCGGCGGGAACCGGGCCCGGCGCGCTCGGCGGTGATGGACCGTTGCAGACGCGCCAAGGCGGCCCGCTCCTCTTCGGGAGTGGGTTCCGGGTCACCGGCGAGGCGGCGCACCTGCTGGAACGGATCGAAGGAATCACTCATCAGACGAACCTGACTGCTCACTATGTAATTGGTCGCGGGACGGAAATAGGTTCCGAAGCCGGCTCCGAGCCCGGGAGAGGCGAGACCGCACCGTGCCCACGGGAACACCAAGGGCCTCGGCGACTTCCGTATAGGTGAGGTCGGCGAGGAGGTACAGGCCGATCACCTCCCGCTCCTCGGGTCGGAGCCGCGCCAGGACGCGGCGCAGCTCGGGGTGGGCGGCGCCGGCGTCGATCCTGGAGGCGACATCGTCTTCGAAGGCGGGCAGGGTCTCGTCGGGCGCGCTCGCCGCGTCCCGCCTTCCCCTGGTGACGGGACGGAGCCGATCCCGCCGGCGGCGTTTGCGGTTGTGGGCGGAGGCGAGGTGGCTGGCGATCCCGTAGAGCCAGGGTGATGCGGACGGCCGGGTGAGGTCGTAGGTCCGGCGCGACCTGAAGGCCTGCTCGAACACGTCGGCCGTCAGGTCGTTGCCATCCTCGGCGCCGACCATCCGCGCCATGTAGCGGTAGATGGCGGGGTAGTACCGCTCGAAGAGCGCGCCGAACTCGTCGGGGTCGGCCAGCGAGGCCTCGATCAGTTCGGCGTCGCTCCGGTCGCCGTGCATCGAGGCACATCTTGGCACGTGCCGGGCGTTCGGTCCTTCGGTGTCAGCTGCTCAGGTAGGCGACGGATTCCGCGTCGTTGTTGAGCGTCGACAGGTTGTCCGTGGTCCCGGACCCGTAGGTGTCCTGCGAGTTGCCACCCTTGTTCGGATCCTGATAGTGGCGGAGCCGCTGGCAGCCGTTCCACGACGACGAGATCCTGTTGTCCCATGCAGCGCTGGTGTTCCACCAGCCGCCGCTGCATGACGAGCCAACCACCGACACCGAACTGCCGGAGCCGCTGAACCCGTCGTAGTGGACCCCAAGGGTGTAATCGGACAGCAGAGCCTGGAACGTCGTGTCGGACCAGAGCGCCGATGCCGGCGTCCCCCGGTCGAGCTTCACGTCGCCGCCGCTGGCGTCGGCGATCGCCTCGGCGAACGTGGAGTAGCAGCGGGCCGAGGCCATGACCATCTCCCCGGAGGGCTTCTCGTACAACACCCGCAGCACGCAGTGGGTCTCGGCCGGCGCCTCCCGGGCCGAGAGGGCGGGCGCCGGAGCCAGCGCCACCACCCCCGCGACTCCCAAGACGAGCGCGGCGAGCCGTCGCATCGAGCGCCTAGCCGACATGGGGACCTCCAAGACTGGACTGTTGCCATTGTCAGGCAGCGCTGCGACAGTTTCCAGCACGGAACCGAAATGGGCGCCGTGACCAATACGCGAGTGAGGGGCGAGACTTTCCTCACCCGTCCACTCGGACCAAGCCCGACTTCGAAGGAGCCTGCAGCGTGACCAGGGCTCGTTCACTGAGCAACAACCACCGCCGGTCCGCGGTGTGGCAGGCGGCATTCCTGATGGTGGCACTCGTGCTCACCGCATGTGATGAGGGATTGGGAACCGGGGAGCCGGCCGGCGGATCCCTGCCGGCGCCGACCACCACGCCCCCGGCCGCGACCGTGACGACCCGACCGGAAGAGCCGCTGGAGCGTCCCTTTCCCGAGATCGTGGGGAGCGCGCTGCCGGCGGACCTGGTCCTGTACGCGGCGGGTGCGGTGGTGCGGGCCGAGGTCGTCGACGTCCGTGGCCCGTTTTGGAACGCCGCCGACGGCGCGCAGTGGTCGGAGCGGGCTTTCCCGGCGAGCGTCACCTTCCCGTTCCAGTACCGGGAGATCGACTTGGAGGTGGGGACGATCTACCGGGACGAGATCGGTTTGGGAGACGTCGTCACCATCGTGATCTGCACCGACGCGTGCCCGCTCGATACGGCACGGCAACCGCCGGTGATCCGGTTGGAGGTCGGCGACGACGTGGTGGTCGCCCTGGTCGACTCGTATTTCATGATGCGGGAGCGTCCTGTCGATCGTCTCTACCCGCTCGGCGGACGCTCCGGCGTCTTCGACCTCGCGAGAGGCGCGGCATGGAGCCGAGCGACGGCGGAAGCGGTCACCCTCGACGACATGGCGACCCACCTCGCACGGCTGCGGGCCGAGGACCATTCCGAGTGGGACTACTTCCGGTACCCACCGACCGCCGACCAGGAGCTGGCGAGTCTCAAAGCGGTGTTCGCCGAGACGAGGGAGAGGAACCGGCAGACCCTCCTCGACCTCAACAGCATCTGCGATTTCGTCGGCGACCCGGAACGGGCCCAGCAATGGCTCGACGCCAACCCCGACCAGGGCATCACGCTCGAAGCGATGCTCGACCCGATCTGGTTCGCTGATCTGTGCGACGGATCCGAGGAGATCGTGGGAGAACAGCGGTAGAGCGAGTCAACCGATTGAGCCACGCCCTGGTGCCGAAGGGGTCACTCGGCCAGCACTCAGCTCGACCGGACGAGCAGAAGAACGAGCAGGATGAGGTGGCCGTCGAGGTAGTCCCAGTACAGAGACAGGTCGGCGGCACCAGCTCGGATCTCGATGATCCATGCCTCGCCATCCTCACCGGCGACACGCCCCTGCCGCGCCCAGGCACTCTCGTGGTCGTCGACGAGCCGAAGGATCGCGTCGTCAACCTGCGCAGCTGCCTCGTCGTCGAGCGACTCGTAGATCTCAACGAACTCAGGCGTTACCCGGTAGTCACTGCTTTGAGACATCGTGGGATACTCTACCACGCCGCTGCCCAGAATGGGCAAACGCCCACTTGTCAACAGGGGGTTGAAGCCCTAAGATGGCGTCAGGAAGGACCACCGCATTCCATGATGCCGCAAGAGATGCCAAGACACCGTGTCATCGAGGTCGACCGCCGCGGCCGGGTTTCACTCGCCCGGTTCGGCATCAGCGACACGCAACTCATCGTCGAGGAGCTCGAGGACGGCGGTGTCGCGCTGCACCCGGCGATCGTGATGACGCCGGCCGAGGCCCGCCACTACGCGACCCCCGAAGCGGTCGCCGCCCTCGACGCGGCGCTGGCGTCGGCACGCGAAGGGGACATCCACTCGATCGAACTTCGATCCGACCGCGACTGATCCCATCCGTCGCCGCCTGCAGCCTCACGGCCCGATGCGGGGCGTCGCCGTGCCGCTGATCTGCACGAGTACCGGGTCCTCACCCGCCAGCAGCCCTCCGAGCAAGGCGAACTCGACCTCCCGCTCCAGGGACACCGTCACTTCGGTCTCGCTCGCCGCCACCATCGTCACGACCTCGACCGGGTCGTAGCCGTCCTGGCGATCCAGGTACTCCAGCGCCCTGGCCTCGGCCGCCCCCGGCATCAGACGGGCCTCACCGGTGGCCCGGAAGTAGGCCTCGTCGATCGCGGTGGCGCCCGCCACCGCGGCGGCGTCGGCCCACCCCGCCACCTCCTGACGCTCCGAGAACGCCCGGTACAGATCGAACACGAGCGACCCCAGCACACACAACACCAGACACAACCCCAGCACCCACAACGTCACCGACCCCGCCTCCCCGGCCGCCCGGCGCCTCACGGGAAGCTCCGGAAGTCGTCGACCCGCTCGGTGTGCTCCCGGGTGATCGTGAACGACTCCCACAACGGACCCACCAGCGGCACCGTGACGATCGGGAACCCGATCTCGACCCGGGCGGTCACCGTCCCGCCCCGGGTCAGCTCCCCCACCGGAGGGTCCAGCACGAACTCGACCGAGACCGCGTCGGAGTCGAGCCCGTGGTTGGCCGCGATGGAGCGGGCGATCTCGACCCCTGCCTCCTGCCCGGAGACTTCGTCGTCGGCCAGCACCATGGCCCGGGCCGCCTCTTGCGCCGCCAGGTTCGCCGCCCCGTTGCGTTCCAGCATGCCGGGCACCTGGGCGAGCACGATGATGGTCGGGAACAGCAGCAGCCCGACCCCGAGCAGCATCTCGACCACGGCGTAGGCGCCCACCTCGTCGCGCCGCAGCCGCCGCAGCAACGCCCTCACGGCGCCACCTCCTGCACCGCCTCACCCCGCAGGCTGAACGTCCATGCCGGGAGCCCGGGGAGCGGGCTGTGGAGGGTGGCGTCCGCCACCGCCACCAGGTGACCCGTCGCCGGGTCGATCTCACAGACGATCGACACCTCGTCGCCGAGCGGCCCGCCCAGCAAGGCGTCGAGGGCGTCCTCGGCCCGGGCGTCGCATGCCGTGATCCCGGCCCCGGTCCGCGACCCGGCCCGCACCGCCTCGTCGGCGGCGGACCGCACCACGCTGCGGGCGTAGAGGAAGGTGAGAACGTTGATGAGCGCCATCGCGGTGATCACGGTGAAGGCGATGGCGAGCAGCGTCGTCACCGTCGTCATCCCCGCCTCGTCCCGTCCCAGGCGCCGGCGGCCTGCCGGAGGCGGCTCAGGGACAGGCACCGCCGATCCCGATCTGGTCCCGGATCCAGCACAGCACGTCGACGCCGAGGGCCTGCATGATGCCGACGGTCGCCATGATGGCGATCACCGTCACCACGATCCAGGCGAAGATCTGGGCGCTCTCCACCGCGCCCCCCTCCTCGGCGCCGACCCGGTCGGCGATGTGACGCATTCCTCTCCACACGGTCATTGGCTCCCTCCTGCACGGTCGGCGTCGGTTGTCACGGTTCACGGTCAGCCCCCTTGGAAGATCAGGCTCGGGATCGGCGCCCCGATGAACAGCAGCACGATCGGGGCCAGCACCACCACGATGGGAATCACCATCATGAGGCGCCGGCGCGAAGCAGCCCGTTGCAGGTCCTCGCGGCGGGCGGCCCGCAGGTCCCGGCTCAAGTCGAGGAGCGCCTCGCCCAGGTCGGCGCCCCGGTCCTGGGCGGTGGCGAGCACCGAGTAGGTGCGGGCCGCCTCCGGCTCGGGGGTGAGACGG
The DNA here is from genome assembly GCA_050050155.1 of Acidimicrobiia bacterium. GTDB lineage: Bacteria > Actinomycetota > Acidimicrobiia > Spongiisociales > UBA5794 > CAYQEC01. The sequence goes on from JASFUV010000030.1 coordinate 7,873, forward strand.
ATCGCCCGCGCCAGAGCCCGCGACAGGGTCATCCCCGATTCGTGGAGACGCAGCACCTCGGCCAGCTCGTCGACGAAGGCGCCGTGACCGCGCACCACGACGTGGCGGATGGCGTCGAGCACGCCGCCACCTACCCGTGTCCGCATCGCGATGAGCTGGTTGATGGTGTACAGCTCGCCCCGGATCCGTTCCCGCCGCGCCAGGATCGCCTTGTCGACCCGGCTGCGGGCCTGCAGCACCCCGAGCACGAAACCTGCCCCACCGAAGATCACCATCCAGGCCGGGTCGCGGATGACCAGGCCGACGAATCCGAGCCCGATGGCGAGGGCCACGGCCCGCACGAACGCCCGGATACGGAACTCCTGGACCCGCTGCGCCTCGGGGAGATCCGGGTAGAGGCCGGCCTGGCGCAGCCGCACCGCGAGGCGCTCCACGTTGGAGGCCGAGATGAGCCGGGCGAACCCACGCACCATGGAATCGAGCACCGGCCCGAAGAGGCGCCGCAGCGTCCCGTCGCCGAGCACAGGACCGGCGGTGGCGGCGCCGCGCACATCGGCGGGACGGGTCAGCCTCACCCGGGTCACCGTCGCGTAGGGGCGGACCCGCCCGGCGAGAGGACGCAGCGGCCGGGCCACCACCCAGGTCGCGGCGGCGGCGAACACCAGCGACGAGACCAGAGCCGCCAGCTCGAACCCGGTGAGGCCGGTCATCGCGCCGCCGCCTTGTCCCGCTCGGCGGTGAGGATCGACCCACCGCCGAAGACCCGCACCTCCTCGACGCGACGCGAGATGACTCGCAGCAGCACCCACCCCACCACCGCCCACACCCCGGCGAGCAGCACCACGAAGCGGCCCTGCGGGGACCGGTAGAACTCCCGGTAGGCCTCGGGCACCGTGGCGAGGAACAGCAGGATCACCCACGGCGCCACC
>JASFUV010000031.1:0-8764 GCA_050050155.1 Acidimicrobiia bacterium
CGAGGCCGCGGGTGATCGCCTGCCGGATCCACCAGGTGGCGTAGGTGGAGAACTTGAAGCCCTTACGCCAGTCGAACTTCTCCACTGCGCGGATCAAGCCGAGGTTCCCCTCCTGGATGAGGTCGAGGAGGTCGAGACCCCGTCCCGCGTACCGCTTGGCGATCGAGATCACGAGCCGCAGGTTGCTGCGGATGAACTCGGCCTTGGCATCGTCGCCCGCTCGGACCTGGCGGGCGAGGACCTGGCGGTCGGCGGCGCCGAGACCGGCGCCCTCGACCTCGAGCCGGGCTGCGGCGTGGCGTCCCAGCTCGATGTCCCGGGCCAAGCGCACCTCGTCGTCGGCAGTGAGCAGGTCGTGGGTGGCCACTTCCTCCAGGTAGATGCCGACAGCATCGGAGAGCTGCGCTTCTTTGGCCCTGCTGACCATACGGCCCCCCTTCTCGCGTGGTTCCCTTCAGGAGGGGAGAAGCCCGCTGAACCTATCACGGGTCTGCGTAACCCGCAATCGATTACTACCCTGGTGCCGCCCTCGCCCCAGGACCCGTGATCGCGGTGTGGAACCCTCCAGGTGGTGAGGCGTAGGGAGACGTTCACGGTTCATGTCGAAGCGACTCATCCTGGTGCTCGGTGTGCTGGCGATGATCGTCGCGGCGTGTGCCGGACCCTCGACGCTCGTCGCCGGGGAGTCGGTCATCCAGCCCGATCCACCGGCCCCTGAGATCCCGTTCCTCGTGCTCGGTGCCGACGACCTCACCCCCGTGGTCGCCGACCTCGACACCGGCGCCGAGGTCGTTGCAACCGACGTCACCGGCCACGGCACCGTGCTGTGGGACGAGGAGCCGATGACGGTCACGGTGAGCGCTCCCGGATTCCACCAGAACTCGGTCGTCGTCGATGCCCTCCCCGAGGGCGGCAATCCGCTCCAGATCCGCCTCGAACCGGTGATCCTCGAGGGCACCGTGAGCGGTCCCGACGGCAGGGGCCTCCCCGGCACCACCGTGACGCTGGGCGACGTCTCCACCACGACCGACACCGACGGCGAGTTCACGCTGATGCGTGCCCAGGCGGGGGAGCTCACCGCGGAGCGGCCTGCGTGGGAGCCGGCGACCCTCGTGTGGGACGCCTCCACCGACGAGGTGACGGTGGATCTCGCGCCGCGCATGATCCACGCCCTGCGGGTCGGCGGCGACAACAGCGGCGCCGGTAGCGACGAGAAATGGGCCGAGCTCCTCGAACTGGCCGACACGACCGAGGTCAACGCCTTCGTGCTCGACACCAAGAACGAGGCCGGGGTGGTGCTGCGCGACACCGAGGTGCCCCTCGCCCACGAGATCGGATCGGTCGCCGAGTACTACGACCTCGACGAGCGGATGAAGGACATGGACGAGCACGGTCTCTACAAGATCACCCGCATCGTCACGTTCCAGGACGACTTCCTCGCCCGCCATCATCCCGAGCTGGCTGCGATCGACAGCTCGACGGGGGAGCCGTGGGCCAACTCCAAGAACCTCGCCTGGCTCGATCCGACCGACCACGACTCCTGGACCCTTGCGCTGGATCTCGCCGAGGAGGCATGCCGGCGAGGATTCGACGAGATCCAGTTCGACTACGTGCGGTTCCCCTCCGACGGGGACATCTCGAAACTCACCTTCGACGACTTCACCTGGGACGACTACTACAGCACCGAGGCGACCGAGAAGCGGGTCGAGACGATCGCCGCCTTCCTCAAGGCCGCCTATGAGCGGCTCAACCCGATGGGGTGCGCGGTGGCGGCCGACATCTTCGCCATCACGCTGGAGAGCTCCGGCGACGAGGGGATCGGGCAGCAGCCGGAGGCTCTCTCCCAGTCGGTCGATGTCCTGAGCCCGATGATCTACACCTACACCTACCGATCGGGCTGGATGGGATTCGACGACCCCAACGACCATGCCCCCGAGGTGGTCACCGCCGCCATCGACGCCGGCATCCCTCGCCTCGAGGGGTTCTCGATCTACCGGCCCTGGCTGCAGCGCTACGACATCCCCGACGATGTGATCATGCAGCTGCAGGACATCGCCAACGACCGCGGGCTCGGATGGATGCTGTGGAGTGCCACCACCTCCTTCAACTCCGGGTTCCTGCCGCCCGCCACCGAGTGACCCAGACGGACGACCGCTCCCGTATCGCGACGCTCGAGGACCTCTCGGCGGCGCTGATCACCTGCCGCCGCTGTCCCCGCCTGGTGGCATGGCGCGAGCAGGTTGCAGTCGAGAAGCGCCGCTCCTTCCAGGACGACGAGTACTGGGGCCGCCCCGTGCCCGGGTTCGGTGACCCGGACGCCCGTCTCGTCGTGGTCGGTCTCGCCCCGGCCGCCCACGGAGCGAATCGCACCGGCCGCATGTTCACCGGTGACCGCAGCGGCGAGTGGCTGTACCGGGCCCTGTACCGCGGCGGGTTCGCCACCCAGGCGACTTCGACCGGCCGCGGGGACGGCCTGCGCCTGCGCAACGCCTGGGTGACCGCGCCGGTGCGGTGCGCCCCACCGGCCAACACACCCACCGCGGCCGAGCGGGATGCCTGCGCCGGCTGGTTCCGGGCGGAACTGGCAATGCTGCAGGGCGCCCAGGTGTTTCTCTGCCTCGGCACCTTCGCCTACCAGTCTCTGTGGCGGGCTCTCGGCGCCTCCGAGGTGGAGCTGCCGCGCCCCCGGCCCCGCTTCGGCCACGGCGTCGAACTCACCCTCCCGGGGGAGACGACGGTCCTGCTCAGCTACCACCCGAGCCAGCAGAACACCTTCACGGGGCGTCTCACCGAGGACATGCTGGACGCCGTCGTGGGCCGGGCGGCCACCCTCGCGGGCCGGTGACGGCACCGAAAGCAACGTCTCGATGCCCGGTTCCCGTAGGGCGGGCGAGGCGGTAGGCTCAGCCCCCCGCGACACGGAGCAGGGACACCCTTGACACCGCTCGAATCGAAGCCCTTGACACGCGCCGCCGAGCCCGATTGGCTCACGGCCCGACGCGCCGAAGCCACCGAGCGTTACGACTCGCTTTCGATGCCGACCTCGCGTGAGGAGCTGTGGAAGTACGTCGACCTCGGGTTCGCCATCGACGACTTCGCAGCGGCCGAAGCCCCAGGGGCGCCGCTTCCGATGGGGGACGACGGACCGTCCCTGACCGAGACGGCCGGACGCGCCACCGTGGTCGACGGGTTCACCACCGTGGCCGAGGCGGACGGCCCGGCGACGGTCGCCTCGCTCGCCACCGCACTGACCGACCACGCCGCGATGCTGCAGCCCGTGCTCGGCTCCGGGACCCCGTTCGATCTCGACAAGTTCGCTGCAGCGCACCACGCGTTCATGCGCGACGGAGTCCTGGTCCACGTCCCGGAGCGGGCCGACCCAGGAGCGCCCATCCTCGTCGACGTCCAGGCCACCGCGGACGGCACCGTGTCGTTCCCGCACCTCACCGTGGTGCTGGAACCGTCGTCGACCGCCTCGCTCGTGGTGGTGTACCGGTCGGCGCCGGAGACCTCCGCGCTGGTCGTTCCTCACCTCGAGGCATGGGTGGGCGACAACGCCCGGCTCCGGCTCACAGTGCTCCAGGAATGGGGGTACGGCACCCACGCGGTCGCCGAGGCCCGGGTCGTGGTGGGGCGCGACGGCAGCGCCGCGCTCGGTGAGGCCGGGCTGGGCGGCAGGCTGTCCCGGCTCCGTCTCGCCGTGGACCTGGAGGGTGCCGGATCGTCCGCCCAGGTGCTCGGGGCCTACTTCGGGGAGGAGCAGCAGGTCCTCGACTATCGCTACACGATGCACCACGCCGGCACCAACACCAGCAGCGACATGTTCCTCAAGGGAGCGGTCGAGGACGAAGCCCTCTCGGTCTTCACCGGGATGATCCGCATCGACGAGACCGCGCAGCGCACCGACGCCTTCCAGACCAACCGCAACTTGATCCTCTCCGACGGGGCGTCGGCCCAGTCGGTCCCCAACCTCGAGATCCTCGCCAACGACGTCCGTTGCGGTCACGGTTCGACGATGGGTCCCCTCGACGACGATCAGCGCTACTACCTGATGAGCCGGGGACTCGATCGGGAGCGGGCCGACCGTCTCCAGGTCCGCGGGTTCTTCGAACAGGCGTTGCAGCGTTTCCCCGAGCCCGCCGCGGTCGATCCGGTGCGTCGCTCCATCAACCGCAAGTACGTTGCCGCCCAGCGCGAAGGGAGGGTGTGATGGACCGGATCCGGATCGCCGCCCTCTCCGACCTCCCGGAGGGCCGGGGGGTGCGGGTCGAGATCGGTGAGCATCGCATCGCCGTGTTCCGGCTCGGGGACGACGTGTACGCGGTCGGCGACCGTTGCAGCCATGCCGAGGCGTCGCTGGCCGAAGGCGAAGTGTTCGGCACCGAGGTGGAATGTCCCCGCCACGGATCGGCATTCGATCTCCGCACCGGCAAACCCGGGGCGTTGCCGGCCACCCGCCCTGTGCCGGTGTACCCGGTCGAGGTGGTCGACGGCGACGTGATGCTCACCCTGGCGTCGGAGGTGGCGACATGACGGCGGCGCTTGTGGTGGACGGGGTCACGGCAACACTCGGCGAGCTCCAGATCCTCAAGGGTGTCGACCTCGAAGTGCCGTTCGGTGAGGTCCACGCCCTCATGGGGCCCAACGGCTCGGGCAAGTCGACGCTGTGCCACGTCCTGATGGGCAAGGCCGAGTACGAGGCGGGCGGTTCCGCCCTCGTCGACGGCGTCGAGATCATGGGCCGGCCCGTCGACGAGCGGGCCCGCGCCGGGCTCTTCGAGGCATTCCAGTACCCGGTGGAGATCCCCGGGGTGACCCTCGACGATCTCGTCACCGAGATGGGCGCCGGGGCCGGAGACGGGTTCGCCGCCCGGGTCGCCGCCGCCTCCGACAGCCTCGGTATGGAGCAGTTCCGCGGCCGGGCCGTCAACAGCGGGCTGTCGGGTGGGGAGAAGAAGCGGTCCGAGATGTTCCAGCTCGCGGTGGCCGACCCCAGGGTCGCGATCCTCGACGAGATCGACTCTGGGCTCGACATCGACGCGGTGCGTGAGGTGGCCACCATGGTTGAGGCGCTGCGCTCCGAGCGGATCGGGGTTCTCATCATCACCCACTACAGCCGGATCCTCCGCTACATGCACCCCGACCGGATCCATGTCATGATCGACGGCAGGGTGGTGCGCACCGGCGACGCCGGCATCGCCGAGGAGCTCGAGGCCAAGGGGTACGACGAGGTGCGCCGTGAGCTCGGACTCGGACCGGCCGCAGCGTCCGACGACCGTGATCCATTCGCCGATCTGCCCTGAACGGCGGTTCGGGGCCGCGCCCTGCTGGCGGGCTGGGGCCTAAGCTCGAAAGGTCCCACACCGCCGATCACGAGGGGTTGACGATGCGCACCGAACGCGACTCGATGGGCGAGGTCCAGGTTCCCGATGACGCCCTCTACGGGGCATCCACGCAGCGCGCGGTCGAGAACTTCCCGATCTCGAATCTGCGGTTCAGCCGCCGGTTCATCTGGGCGTTGGGGCTGCTCAAGGGCTCGGCGGCGCGGGTGGCGGGACCGGCCGGCTACGTCGACGCCGCCAAGGCGGAAGCCATTGCCGCCGCCGCCGACGAGGTCCGGGATGGGGCCCTCGACGACCAGTTCGTGCTCGACATCTTCCAGACCGGGTCCGGGACGTCGACGAACACCAACGCCAACGAGGTGATCGCCCACCGGGCAGGCGAGGTGCTCGGCGGCGAGGCACGCCTCGTCCATCCCAACGACCATGTCAACTTCGGGCAGTCCTCCAACGACGTGATCCCGGCCGCCATCCACGTGGCCGCGGTGGCGGCGATCCGGGAGGACCTCATCCCAGCGCTGCTGCGACTCGAAGACGCCCTGGAAGCGAAGGCGAAGACGTTCGCCGATGTCGTCAAGTCGGGCAGGACCCATCTCATGGACGCCACCCCGGTGACGCTGGGCCAGGAGTTCGGCGGCTACGCCACCCAGGTCGGCAAGGGGGTGGATCGCCTCGGCAAGGTGCTGCCCGAGTTGGAGGAGCTGGCGCTGGGCGGCACCGCGGTCGGGACCGGCCTCAACGCGCCGGAGGGATTCGCCGCCGCCGTCATCGCCGACATGGCCCGCATCACCGGGTACCCGCTGCGGGAAGCCGGCAACCACTTCGAGGCACAGGCGGCCAAGGACGCCGCCGTCAACGCCTCCGGTGCCCTCAAGACGGTGGCGGTGTCGCTGTTCAAGATCGCCAACGATCTGCGCTGGCTCTCCAGCGGTCCCCGCACCGGCATCACCGAGATCCGGCTGCCGTCGCTGCAGCCCGGGTCGTCGATCATGCCGGGGAAGGTGAACCCGGTGATGCCGGAGATGGTGATGCAGGTGGCGGCCCAGGTGATCGGCAACGACGCAACCGTGACGTGGGGCGGCGCCAACGGCAACTTCGAGCTCAACGTGATGATGCCGGTGATCGCGCACAACCTGCTGGAGTCGGTGGACCTGCTCGCCCACGCCGCCGCCACGTTCGCCGTCCGCTGCGTTGCGGGCATCGAGGCCGACGCGGACCGGGCGCGGGAGTTGGCGGAGCGGAACATCATCGTGGTCACCGCCCTCAACCCGCACATCGGCTACGACAAGGGCGCCATCGCCGCCAAGGAGGCGTTCGCCACCGGTCGCAACGTGCGCGACGTCGTGGTCGAGAAGGGCTGGCTCAGCGAGGCGCAGGTCGACGAGCTGCTCGACATCAAACGGATGACCGAAGGCGGCGTGATCTCCTGAGGCGGTTCAGGAAGGCGTGGTGGGGCCGGCCTCGAGGGCGCGGCGGACCTGCGCCTGGATGGTGGCCACGATGGCGGCCATGCCGCGCAACCGGAGCGGGCTGACCACCTCCTCGAGTCCCATCGCCGTGTAGAACGTGGGGGAGAGCGCGAGGATCTCCTTGGCGGAAGCGTGTCGGAGGCCATCGGCCAGGATGCCGGCGAAGCCCCGCATGGTTGGGGACTCCCGCGGGACGTCGAAGGAGAGCACCACCTGCCCGCGAGGCCCCAGTTCGGTGGCGACGAAGAACGGCGTTTGGCATTCATGGACCTGCTGCAGGGTGCCGGAGTTGGCCAGCGAGTCAGGCGGGTCGGCGAGGCGATTGGAGTAGTCCACCATCGCCTGCACCTTCACCGCCTTCGGGCTGGCGGCAAACAGGTCGACGAGGCGCTGCAGCGTCTCGGGCATCGTCGCGGCCATGACGTTCGCTCTCTATCCCCTACCGGTATAGGGTAAAAGGGTTGCGTTGGTGAGCATTCCTGGAGGGAGCATAGGCATGGGCGACATTACCATCGACCCCACCGTCGAGGATCGCGGCTACGCCCATCCCGAGACGCTGGTCGGCACCGACTGGCTCGCCGCCCACCTCGACGATCCGGGCCTCGTGGTGGTCGAATCCGACGAAGACGTGCTGCTGTACGAAACCGGCCACATTCCCGGGTCGGTGAAGATCGACTGGCACGTCGACCTGCAGGATCCGATCCGTCGCGACTACCTGGACGGGACGGCGTTCGCCGCCCTGATGAGCGACAAGGGCATCGCCCGCGACACCACCGTCGTCCTCTACGGCGACAAGTCCAACTGGTGGGCGGCCTACACCCTGTGGGTGTTTCGCCTCTTCGGCCACGAACGGCTGCGGCTCCTCGACGGTGGGCGCCAGAAGTGGCTCGCCGAGGGCCGCCCCTTCACCACCGACCCGACCGTGCCGGACCCCGCCGAGTACCCGGTCGTGGACCGCGTCGACGCCCCGATCCGTGCCTTCCGGGACGACGTGACGGCGCACCTCGCGGCCGGCGACGCCCTCGTCGACGTTCGATCCCCCGAGGAGTACCGGGGCGAACTGCTCCACATGGCCGACTACCCGCAGGAGGGAGCGCTGCGGGGCGGCCACATCCCGGGCGCCCGCAACGTGCCTTGGAAGCGGGCCGTCGCCGACGACGGCACCTTCCTCCCCGCCCCGGCCCTCCGGGCCATCTACCAGGAGGAGATCGGGCTCGCCCCCGGCGAGAGTGTCGTCACCTACTGCCGCATCGGCGAACGCTCCTCGCACACGTGGTTCGTCCTCAGCGCCCTGCTCGGCTTCTCCGACGTGGTCAACTACGACGGATCGTGGACCGAGTGGGGCAACTTGGTGCGCGCCCCGATCGCCCGCGGACCAGGCGAAACCGCCACGGAGGAGTGAGGCCGGCCCCTGCGGCGGGCGGCCGTGGCCCCCGGGCGAGATCGTCAAGATGCCCACGGAGCGGGCCGAAGGTATCGGATGCCAGGTGCACCGGTCCGGAGTCCCGCCCCCGTATGCTGCGAGGCGGGCGCCGACCTGCCCGACCAATGATGAGGATCCGATGGCCGAGATGATCGAAGGGACCTTCGAGGGCCCGCCCCAACTCGACGTCACGATCGTCCTCCCCGTGTTCAACGAAGCGGGACATGTCGGCAAGGAGATCGATCGCATCCGGGCCGCGATGGACGCCTCGCCGTACCGGTACGAGATCCTGGTGGTGGACGACGGATCCACCGACGGATCGGGTGAGATCCTGCGGGGCACCGACGGGATCCGGCTCCTCCAGTTCACGACCAACCGCGGCTCGGGATCATCCCGCAAGTACGGCACCCTGGCCGCCCGGGGACGGGTCGTGGTGTGGACCGACGTCGATATGACCTACCCCAACGACCAGATCCCGGCACTCGTCGCCGAACTCGATGGCTACGACCAGGTGGTCGGCGCCCGACGCAGCG
>JASFUV010000032.1:0-8699 GCA_050050155.1 Acidimicrobiia bacterium
GCCGCTCACCTCGCGCGGCGGGGTATGATGCTCCCGTGACTTCAACAGATCTTGATTCGAGTTCGACTGAACTGTTGCTCGACCGGCTCGCCGCCCTCGCCGACCCCATCCGTCTCGAGGTCGTCTCCCAACTGAGCCACGGTGGCCGGTGCGTCTGCGATCTGCAAGAAGCGGTCGACGTGGCGCCCAACCTCCTCTCCTACCACCTCAAGGTGCTGCGCGAGGCGGGCATCGTCGCCGGCACCCGCCGTGGCCGCTGGATCGACTACACCCTCGTCGACGGCGCTCTCGACGAGGTACGCCACGCCCTCCCGCAACCGGGACCACATCGACCGGGATGCACATGCAGCGAGTGATCGGCATCCAGGACCCCTCCCGAGGAACGGCCTGGCGTCGCTGGGTCCTTGCGGTCGTGGCCGTGGCGGCCTGGGTCGGCGTCCTCATCGTCAACGAGCCCACCTGGGACCGGATCGTGTACGGGCTCCTCGGGCTCCCGGAGGGGACGAGATGGACCGAGGCGGTGCACTTCTTCGTCGTCGACACCACCAAGATCCTCGTCCTGCTCGCCGGCATCATCTTCGCGGTGGCGGTACTGCGCAGCTTCGTCACGCTGGAGCGCACCCGCGCCGTGCTCGGCGGCCGCCGCGAGGGCCTCGGGAACGTGGCGGCGGCCGGGCTCGGGGTGGTCACCCCCTTCTGCTCGTGCAGCGCGGTGCCGGCCTTCATCGGATTCGTGACCGCGGGCGTGCCGCTTGGCATCACCCTCAGCTTCCTCATCGCCAGCCCCATGGTCAACGAGGTTGCGCTGGTCATGCTCTTCGGCCTGTTCGGATGGAAGGTCGCCTTCCTCTACGTCGGGTTCGGGCTCGCCGTCGCCGTCGGCGCCGGCTACCTCCTCGGGCGGGTACGGCCGGAACGCTGGGTGGAGCCGTTCGTCTTCGATCTCCCGGGGGCACCGGGCGGGGCGACGCCGGACCACGCCCCATCGTGGAGCACCCGGCTCGCCATGGGCCGTGAGGAGGTGCGGACCATCATCCGCAAGATCTGGCCCTACCTCCTCGTCGGTATCGGGCTGGGGGCGGTCGTCCACGGGTGGGCGCCGCAGGACCTCTTCACCCGCATCGCGGGGCCGGGGAACCCACTGGCGGTGCCGGCCGCGGTTCTCCTCGGCATCCCGCTGTACTCCAACGCGGCGGGCATCATGCCGCTGGTCGAGGCACTCGCCGCCAAGGGCCTTGCGATGGGAACGGTCCTCGCCTTCATGATGTCGGTGGTGGCGCTGTCACTCCCGGAGATGATCCTGCTCCGCCGGGTCCTCCGTCCCCGACTGCTCGCCGCCTTCACGGCGGTGGTGGGGGGCGGCATCGTCGCTGTCGGCCTGCTCTTCAACGTGCTCATCTAGCGAAAGGGATCGCACATGGATATCAAGGTGCTCGGGTCGGGTTGTCCCAACTGCCGTGCGCTCGAGGAACGCACCGCATCGGCGCTCGGCGCGCTCGGCGTCGAAGCCGGAATCACCAAGGTCACCGACTTCGCCGAGATCGCCGGCTACGGGGTGATGAGCACCCCCGCCCTCGTCGTCGACGAGCAGGTGGTGGTCTCCGGCCGCGTTCCCACGGTCGACGAATTGCAGGCGATCCTCGTCCCCGTCACGACCTGAGCCTCTCCGCTGCCTCCCATTGGCGCCGGTGAGGCCGGCCCGCCGTCAGGAGGCCGGAGGCGACGGAGGCTCCGATTCCTCGGGCGCCGGCTGCTCGAGGATGAGCCGGGCGCTGCGCGAGTACGTCAGGTAGGAGCGCGCCCACTCGAACAGCACCACCGCCCGGTTGCGGAAACCGATCAGGAAGAAGATGTGGACGAAGAGCCAGCTGAGCCAGGCGGCGAGGCCCCACATGTGGACCCGGCGGATCACCGCCACCGCCGCCTTCCGTCCCAATGTCGCCATCGATCCCCGATCGACGTAGCGGAACGGCTCCGGCGCTTCTCCCTCGATCCGCTGCAGGATGGCGGAGGCGGCGTGGCGGCCCATCTGGATGGCGGCGGGAGCCACGGCGGGAACCGGCTCGCCGTCGCCGGGCACCGCGGCGAGATCACCGATGACCGCCACCTCGGGATGGTCCGGGATGCTGAGATCGGGAGTGACGACGACCCGTCCCTGGCGGTCGAGCGGCGTCCCGAGGGATGCTCCCAGCGGAGAGGCGGCAACCCCGGCCGCCCACACCACCGTCCCGGTCGGAACCCGCTCGCCATCGAGATCCACGCCGCCGGCGTCGATCCCGGTCACGGCGGCGCCGGTACGCACGTCGACCCCGAGGCGCTCCAGCTGCACCTGCGCCTTGCGCGACAGTGACGGCGGGTAGGTGGGGAGGATCCGATCGCCCGCCTCCACCAGGAGGACGTGGGTCTCCTTCGGATCGAATTGCCGGAATTCACGGGCCAGGGTGTGGCGGGCCAGCTCGGCGATCGCCCCCGCCAATTCGGCCCCCGTGGGTCCACCCCCCACGACCGTGATCGTGAGCCAGAACCGGCGCTCTGCGTCGCTGCGGGCAAGCTCGGCGTGCTCGAAGGCTCGCAGGATGCGGCGCCGGATCTCGAGCGCGTCGTCGATCGTCTTGAGGCCCGGGGCGTACGGCTCCCACTCGTCGTGGCCGAAGTAGGCATGGCCGGCCCCGGCGGCGACGATGAGATGGTCGTAGGGGAGCGGCTCACCTCCGGCGAGGTCCACGGTCCGTGCCGCGATGTCGATGCCGGTCACCTCTGCCAGCAGGACCGTCGTGTTCGCCTGGCGCCGCAGGATGCGGCGGATCGGCTCGGCGATATCGATGGCGCCGAGGCCGGCGGTGGCGACCTGGTAGAGCAGCGGCTGGAACAGGTGATGATTGCGGCGATCGACCAGCGTGACCGACACCGGGGCCCGTCCGAGGGCCTTGGCGGCGGCGAGGCCGCCGAAGCCGCCACCGACGATGACGATCCGTGGGAGGGGAGAGGGCATGGTGCGCAATCTACCCGTGGGAGGGCGGGATCGAAGGAGAGGGAGGTGCCGCTAGGTGCGCCAGGCGGGGGCGCTCGGGGCCTCCGCCATGTCCTCGGGGGTCATGGCGCTCACTTTGGGGAGTGACAGCTCGAAGCGGGTCTCACGCTCCGTGCGCCGGTACACCAGGTCGCCTCCCATGTGGCGGGCGAGGTAGCGCCCGGTGGCGAGCCCCAGTCCCATCGCCCCGGGGCGTCCCTGTGGCGTGTGGGCGTTGTAGTACGGATCGAAGATCCTCGCCTCGTGCTCGGCGGAGATCCCAGGTCCGTTGTCGATGATGCTCAGCATCAGCAGATCGGAGGTCTCGTCGATCGTGACTCGGATCTCCGACCCTCCGTGCTCGTCGGCGTTCGTGAGCAGGTTCCGCACGATCTGCCGAACCCGTGCGGGGTCGGCGAGGGCGATGGCCGGGACCGCGGGCCGTTCGATCGTCACCGCGTCGGTGAGCCGGAGCGCATCGACGACACGGACGGTCTGAGAGAGCAGGTCGGTGGGGAGCGTCTCGATCGCGAGCGTCCCGTAGTCGGCGCGGGCCGCCACCAGCAGGTCCTCCACGATGTTGGCGACGTCGGACGCCTCTTGCGCGATGGCGGAGATGATCTCCTGGCGTTCCACCGCGGTGAGCTGGGGGGCTTCGTCGCGGAGCAGCTCGGCGAATCCGAGCACCGCCGTGAGGGGAGTGCGCAGCTCGTGTGACACGGTGGCGACGAACTCGTCCTTGGCGGCGGCATCGACCCGCACCTGCACCAGGCCGCGTTCCGCCTCGAACCGCTTCCACCGCGCCGACACCGCGATGGCGGCGATCAGGGTGAGTGCGCACCCCAGCGCCAGGATCCAGAAGGTGCCGAATCCGGCCCGGATCGGCGAATCCGGGGTGGGAGCAACGTCGATCTGCCAGATCCGGTCGGCCACCTTGATGTGCTCGGTGATGGAAATGGAGTCCCGCGCCGCCTCCTGGGCGCCGAGGTCGGTGATGTCACGGATGGTGACGTCGACCACCGCCGCGTCGGTCTCCGGGAGGGAGGCGGCGACGAACTCGTTGAAACGGACCGGAACGTCAACGATGCCCTGGAGTTCGCCGTTGGTGTCGAACACGGCGCGGAACAGCTCGAAACCTTCGTTGCCGATGAAGGGCAGGGGGGCGAGCTCGGTGGCGCTGACACGGCCGGTGAAGACCGCTCTGGTGATATCGGCGAGGCGATCCGGGTAGGAGGCGACGTCGTAGCCGTGGATCCGGTTCTCAAAGGCGTACGGCTCGAAGTACGCCACCGGATAGTGGAGCACCCGATTGGCGACTGCGACCCGGTTGCCGTCGGCGTCGAGTTCGAAGATCTCGAAGTTGGGCAGGGTCTCGCGCATCTCGGCGACGAACCTGGGAAGCTCGCTCGGGGTGGCGACGCCGAGCACACCGACGCCGACCATGCCGGGCTCGAGACTGATGTCGCGGACGAAGCGCCAGTACTCCGACTGGGTGACCTCGTCGCTGGCGCGGAACAGCGCGGCGACCGCCTCCATGTGGAGTTGGATGGTGGTGACGCTCTCTTGGAGCGTGACGGCGATGTTCTGGCTCTGGAGTTCGAGGCGGGCCATCACCTGCCGGTCGGCGGCGCGCTGGGCGGCGGCCGTGATGACGGCCGAGAGCACGACCCCCACGATGATGATCATTCCGACCGTGAGGTACCTCGCCATTTGCGACCCGCGGTCGTGTCGACCGGCTGTCCAGACCATGGTGGTGTTCATCGGAAGGTCGAACCTGGAACCTGAGGCCGAGTCGCGGACTCCTGGATGCTTCTGGGCCAAGGACGGCGGGCCCGATCGACGGTCGCGGTGCCGGATACGGCGCCGCGCCGTGAACGCTAACGGAACGTCACCGCCACGCGAGGGCGTCGGCGACCTGGTGGGCCACCGCCCGCCACGAGTAGCGGTCCCGGACCAGCTGCCATCCGGCGTCGGCGAGGAGGCGGGCGTGTGGTGGATCGGCCGTCAGCGCCGCCACCGCGCTCGCCATGGCGTCGGCCTCGTCCGCGAGCACGAGATGGGTGCCGTCCATCACGGCGAGGCCTTCGGCCGCCTTCGGGGTCGCCACCACCGGGAGGCCGGCGGCGAACGCCTCCAGCAACTTGAAGCGGCTGCCGCTCCCCGCCTGGAGCGGGGCCACCAGCACGTCGGCCTCCGCCAGGATCGGCGCCATCTCCGCCACGGGTCCGGTTACTCGGACCTCCGCCATGGTGTGGTGGGCCTCCATCATGTCGGAGCTGGGATACCGTCCTGCCAGGATCACCTCGAACGCCCCGAGGCGCTCACGCAGCCTCGGCACAAGCTCGTTGATGATGATCTCCGCCGCCTCCCGGTTGGGGGGGTAGGCGAAGTCACCGGGGAACACCATCCGGGCGATGCCGTCGTTCCGTTCCTCGCGTGTGGGACGGTGCGGCGGGACCGGGAGGGCGTTGGGGATCACGAACACGCCCTCGGATCTGCCATAACGGGCCGCGATCCGGGCCTGGTCGCGGGGCGAGCACATCCACACCTGATCCACCGCCTGCACGTGTGCCTCCTCCAACCGGGCGGTACGAGCTGCGAACCGGGAGCGGAGTACCCGTTCCGGCGGCAGGACGGCCCGCGCCGCGAGATCCTCCTGGAGGTCGGCTTCGACGTTGTGCTCGTTGAGGATGCTTCGGGCGCCGCCGGTGGTGAGTACCTCCCGGTAGCCCGCGAGGTAGAGCTGGTCGAGCACCACGACATCGGGGGAGAAATCGGCGACGGCGGAGGCGACGTGCCGGTGCAGGCCCTCGGTGAGGTAGGCGACGGAGGGGTCCCACTCCTCGTCTTGCAGCCACGACGGGTCCCGCGCCGGATCGAACAGGGTGGTGAGCGCATCGGCGGCATCCGGTTCGTACCAGGTGACCCCCTCGAGGACGGGACGCGTCAGGGAGCTGCGCAGCGTCACGACGCCGAGGGGACCACGTGCGGCCAGGATGCTGGCGATCTCGAGGCTCCGCAGGGCGACGCCGCCCCGGGGCGGATCGTCGACCGAGAGGGTGAGGAGCAGGATGCGGTCGGTCATGGTCGGCTCCGAGCCTGGATCCGGCGCCGGAGGTAGCGGCCGAAGCCGAGCAGGTTGCCGGTCTCCGGCAAGAACCGACGGTAGCGGAACCAGTGGCGGATCAGCGCCGACGTCCGCGACCCGGGGGATCCTTGCAGCCAGAGGCGATGCTCGATGCGCTCCCGCCGCCCGGTGGTCTCTCCGCTGAGGGCGTCGAGGATGCGGGGCGGGATCGTGACGTCGAGCATGGCGACCAGCGAGGTGAGGCCGGCGCCGACCCGGCGCCCGCGCTCGAGACGGCGGCTGAGGCCGACGAGGCGATCCCACTCGATGCGATCGCCGTGGGTCTGCAGCGCCACCGCGGCATCGCCGATCCAGCGCAGCTCGACCGGCCGGCCGTGCCGCAAGCCCTCCAGCAGCGCCATGAGCAGGGTGTCGGTGAGGGAGGGGACGGGGAGGCGGCGTTCGGCCACCGTTACGGTGTGGCGCCCGGCCCAGAGGAGGTCGGCGGCGGCACCGCCGTGATCGGTGAGGGCGGAGGGGCCGAGGGCGACCTGGAGACCGCGGCGGTCGGTGAGGATCGCGGCGTCGCCGGCCAGCCCGCCGGCCGACCAGCCGGCGGCGACGAGATGGGCGGCGGCACGGGCGGGAGGGACGGCGCGCACGGCGAGGTCGGCGCGGCCGAAGGTGCGGAGCCCGATGTCGGGATAGAGCACCACCGCGGCCGCGAGGCCTCCGGTCGCCATCGTCTCGATGCCCGCCTCCTCGAGCCGCCCCGCCGCGTCGGCGGCGGCGTCGACGAGGAGCTGGTTACGGAACCACGATTGGCGGGTGATCCCGACGAGGCGCTGCGAAGTCGCCTGCTCCGCCCCGACGCGCGCCAGGTTGGAGGTGAGGAGGGGCAGCATCTCGAGCGACGCCTGATCGAGAGTGTCGACGTCGATCAGGTCCCGCCACGCGTCCCAGGCGGTCCGTGCCTGGGCGCCGTGCCCGAGGGCGGCGGTGACGAGCAGCGTGTGGGGGTGGGTGAGGCGGAGCCGGGTGGTGCGCCGGACGAGGATCACGGTGTGGTGCGGTTGGGTTCGAGGACGACCCGTCCTTCGTCGATCCGGTAGAGGCGGTCGACGTGATCGACGACCCGGGGATGGTGGCTGATGATGAGCACGGCCGGCGAGTTCTCGAGCCGTGTCAGGTTCCCGAGCACCCGTCGCAGCGTTCCGGCGTCGAGATGATTGGTGGGCTCGTCGAGGATGAGGAGGCGCGGGTTGCGCAGCAGCGCCCGAGCGATGGCGATGCGTTGCCGCTGCCCGCCCGACAGTGTCTTCCCGTCGAAGGTGAGCGGCTCGTCGAATCCGCGCTCGAGTGTGTCGATGAAATCGTCGACGGTGGCGAGGTGTGCCGCCCGCCGCATCTCGGCGCCGGTCGCGTCCGGGAAGCCGTAGCAGATGTTCTCGGCGACGGTTCCCGTGACGATGACGCCCTCTTGGGAGACGACGCCGATCTGGCGGCGCAGCGTCGGCATGTCGATCTCGTCGTAGTCGACGCCGTCGACGGTCAGGGTTCCCTCCCAGGGACGGTAGAAGCCGAGGATGAGGCTCACCAGGGAGGTCTTCCCCGAGCCGTTGGGACCCGCCACCATCGTGACGACGCCCGGTTCCAAGGCGAAGTCAACGCCGGTGAGAAGGGCCTCGTCGCCGTACCCGAAGGTGATGCCGTGGCCTTCGATCCGGCCGGTGAGGTCGACGGTGCGGGTCCCCTGGTACGGGTTGCGGTCCTCCTCGTTGGAGAGATCGAAGAGGTGGGTGAGGGCCTGGCGGCCCTCGACGATGGCGGGAACGGCGGCGAAGCTGGTCACCAGCGGTCCGCGTAGGAGGGCGAGGCCGGCGTAGTAGGCGAACAGGTCGCCGAGGGTGATGTGGCCGCCTGCGTAGGTGACGCCGCCGACGACGAGGATCAGGGTGGCGGAGAGGGCAAGCAGGGTCTGCTGGGTGGTTCCGTAGAGTCCCCGCAGCCATGTCATGCGGGCGTCCTTGCGCTCCAGGGCGTCGAGGTGTGCGTCCTGGCGGGCGACGTCCTGTGCCTCGGCGCCGCGGGCACGGGTCAGCTCGATCGAGCGCAAAGAGAACAACACGCCGGCGCTGAAACCGGCGTACCCCTTCTGGTAGTCCTTCACCGCCCGCTGCACCCGGGGGCGCAGCCAGCGGTGGTTCATCGAGAGCAGGGGGACGATGGTGAACGTGACGAGGGCGAGCAGCCAGTTGATGCCGATCAGGATCGCCGAGATGCCGACGGCGAGCAGCACCGTCGGGAAGAAGGTGGAGAGGAGCAGGTCGGTCATCGAGTCGACCCGCTGGGTCTGTTGCACGATGCGGTCGTGGAGCAGCCCGACCTCGTGGCGGCGGTGGTAGTCGATCGAGACGTCGTGCAGCTTGAGCGCCATGGCGTGGCGGATGTCGCGGGTGGCCTGCTTCGTCTCCCGGATCACGAGCCAGCGGCGCAGCAGGGTGATGCCGCCGCTTGCCAGCTCCATGGCGATGAGGACGGCGCCGACGGTGAGGATGCGGCTGGTGCTGCGGCTCGGGATCGCCTCGTCGAGGGCGTACTTGATGATGAGGGGGAGCGGGA
>JASFUV010000033.1:0-8598 GCA_050050155.1 Acidimicrobiia bacterium
CAAGAACGTCGTCGACGACGCCCCGAGCCGAGCCAAGGCGAAGCCCCAGCAGGTACTGGGCGATCAGCATCGCCATGTACGCTTTGGTCGACGCCACCGAGATCTCCGGCCCGGCCCTGGTGGAGAGGACGTCGTCGGCTTCCCGGTTCAGGGTGCTGCCCACCACGTTGGTGATGGCGAGCAGCCGCGAGCCGCGCTGGTGGGCGAGGCGGGCCGCGGCGAGGGTGTCGGCCGTCTCCCCCGACTGGCTGATCGCCACGGTGAGGTCCCGCGGCCCGATGAGCGGATCGGCGTACCGCATCTCGTGGGCATACTCGACGATGGTCGGGATGCGCAGGATGCGACGGAACACCTCCTTGCCGACCAGGCCGGCATGGAACGCGGTGCCGCAGGCCGTGATCCAAACCCGGTCGATGCCGCGGGCGTAGTCATCGTCGAAGTGGACGTTGTCGAGCCACACGGTGCCGTCCTCGTCGAGCCTCCCCGCCAGCGTCTCGGTGATGACGGCCGGCTGCTCGTGGATCTCCTTGAGCATGAAGTGGGCGAAGCCGCCCTTCTCGGCCTGCTCGGCGTCCCAGTCGATATGGATGGGTGCCCGGTCGATCGGGGCGCCGTCGATCGTCTCGATGCGGGCACCGCCCGCGGTGAGAACGACCAGCTCCCCGTCCTCGACGATCTGGAAGGTGCGGGTGCGGTGCAGCACCGCCGGGATGTCGGAGGCAAGGAACGTCTCGCCCTCGCCGAGCCCCACCACCAGCGGGCTGATGCGGCGCACCGCCACGATCGTGTCCGGCTCGTGCCGGGTCATCACCACCAGGGCGTAGGCGCCTTCCGCCTGCGCCACCGCGGCCCGGACCGCCGCCACCAGGTCCCCGTCGTACTCTCGGGCCACAAGGTGGGCGAGGATCTCGGTGTCGGTCTCGGAGGCGAAGACGTGGCGGTCGGCCTCCAGATCCTCGCGCAGGCTCTGGAAGTTCTCGATGATGCCGTTGTGCACCACCACGAACTCGCCGGTCTGGTCGAGGTGAGGGTGGGCGTTGACGTCGCTGGGCTCACCGTGGGTCGCCCAGCGAGTGTGCCCGATGCCGATGGTCCCTGCGACGGGTTCGGCGTCGAGCAGGGACGCCAGCCGGTCGATCTTCCCCTGAGCCTTCCGGACGGTGATGGCACCGTTGGTGACGGCGATGCCCGCCGAGTCGTAGCCCCGGTACTCGAGACGGCGCAGACCGTCGAGGAGCACGGGAGCCGCCTGTTGCGGGCCGACGTAGCCCATGATTCCGCACACGCGCGCGACCTCCCATCGTGGCGACCGGAGGGCTGCGGGGACGAAATCCCCGCCTCACGTCGGGGCGGTCTCTGTCCCCGGGATCGCTCCCGGGATTTACACCGCCCCGTCACGGCCGTGAGCGGCCGAGAGGGCACCCGCCGACGGTTCGATACTCCCTCTCCCTCGTCACCTCACCCGGAGGTGAGGGCTGGCGCTGGATGGTTGGATCTCCGGTCGGTCTTCAGTTGTCGTGAGGAGACTACCGGCGGCACGAAGATGCGCAATCGGGCGGGTCAGGCCAGCTCGGCGACGACGACGTCGCGGACCGCGCCGGCGATCTCGTTCGCCATCTCCTCGGTGCGTGCCTCGACCATCACCCGCACCAGCGGCTCGGTCCCCGACACCCGCACCAGCACCCGGCCTTCGGTCCCGAGCCGGGCCTCGGCGTCGCGAACCGCCGCCCACACGGGGGCGCAGTCGGCCAGCCCTCCCCGGTCGGCGACCCGGATGTTCTCGAGCACCTGCGGGAACTCGGTCATCACCTGGCGCAGCTCACGGAGGGGTCGGGCGGTGGCGGCGAGCACCTCGGCGAGGCGCAGCGCGGTGCGGAGCCCGTCGCCGGTGGTGCGGTCCTCCAGCAGGATGTGCCCCGACTGCTCGCCGCCGAGCACGGCGCGGATCCGCCGCATCTCCTCGAGCACGTAGCGGTCCCCGACCGTGGTCTGGCGCACCTCGATCCCGAGCGACTCCATGGCCCGGTGGAAGCCGAGATTCGACATCACCGTCGCCACCACCACGTCGCGTTTCAGCTTGCCGCGCTCTTTGAGCTGGTGGGCCAGGATCGCCATGATCACGTCGCCGTTGACGGTGGCCCCGTCCTCGTCGACGGCCACGCAACGGTCGGCGTCCCCGTCGAAGGCGAACCCGACCCGGCCGGCGGCGAGTGACCCCAGGTACTCGGGGTGGGTTGCCCCGCATCCGGCGTTGATGTTGGTCCCGGCCGGTTCGGCGGCGTGGACCTCGACGGAGGCGCCGAGGCGGCGGAACAGCTCCGGCGCCGCGGCGAAGGAGGCGCCGTTGGCGCAGTCGAGCACGAACTCCATGCCGCGCAGCGAGTAGGAGGCCTCTTGCACCAGGTGCTCGAGGTAGCGGTCGACGGCGTCGGATATCACGGTCTGCATGCCGACGAGAGCACCGCTCGGGCTCCGCCACGGCGCCCCGTGGCGATAGCGGCCCTCGATGACGGCCTCGCGCTCGTCGGACAGCTTGGCGCCGTCTCTGCCGAAGAACTTGATCCCGTTGTCGTCGGCAGGGTTGTGTGAGGCGCTCACCATCACGCCGTATTCGGCCCCGGTGTCGATGGTGAGGCGGGACACAGCGCCAACCGGGATGATGCCGAGGTCGACCGTGTCGACGCCGACCGAGTTGAACCCGGCGTGGAGGGCGGCGGCCAGCATCGGGCTGGAGCGGCGGGTGTCACGCCCGATGACGACGGGGCCTTCGGAGCCTTCCCCCGCAGCACGGGCCAGATCGGTGGCGACGTCGACGGTGAGGTCGCGGTTGGCGTGTCCCCGAACTCCGTCGGTGCCGAAGAGCCGCTGGCCGCTCTCCATGGCGCCGGCTCAGCGCTTGGTGAACTGCGGAGCGCGCCGGGCCTTGCGAAGTCCGTACTTCTTGCGCTCCACCCGGCGGGCGTCGCGGGTCAGGAGGCCTTCCCGCTTCAGCGTCGGCCGGAATTCGGCGTCGACGCCCACGAGGGCGCGGGCGATGCCGAGGCGCAGCGCATCGCTCTGCCCGGTGGTGCCGCCACCTTCGATGGTGGCGACCACGTCGTAGTGGGTCTCGGTCTCGGTGGCTCGCAGCGGCTCGAGGGCACGGAGCCGGAGGGCGGGCTGCGGGAAGTAGTTCTCGAGGGGCCTGCCATTGAGGGTGACGCGGCCGGTGCCGTCGTAGAGGCGGACCCGGGCAACCGCGCTCTTGCGGCGTCCCGTTGCTTGCACGAGGGGCTTGGCCATCAGGCGGGCACCTTTCGAATGTCGAGGGGTTGCGGGTTCTGGGCAGCGTGCGGATGGTCGGGACCGGCGTAGACCTTCAGCTTGGAGAGCACCTGCCGCCCCAGCCGGTTCTTGGGGAGCATCCCGCGCACGGCGTTCTGGATGATCCGCTCCGGGTAGCTCCGGCGCATCTCGGCGAGGGTCTCGCTGCGAATCCCGCCCGGGTACCCGGAGTGCCGGTAGTAGACCTTCTCGGTCTCCTTGTTCCCGGTGACGGCGATCTTCTCGGCGTTGATCACGATGACGTAGTCGCCGCAGTCGACGTGGGGGGCGAAGGTGGGCCGGTGCTTGCCGCGCAGCAGGTGCGCCACGGCCGAGGCGAGCCGCCCCAGCGGGACGTCGGTGGCGTCGACGACGTGCCATGCGCGCACGATGTCGCCGGGCCGAGGCGTATAGGTCTTCTGCAATTTCGGTCTCATGCGGAATCCGTCGTGGGTGCGAGCATGAATGCGCCCCCGGATCCGGGAGCGGCCCCGTATGTTACGGCACGGCGCCGCACTCCGCCAACTCGCCGCCGCCGACGCCCGCTGCACCCAACCCAGGGCTCCAGTACACGGTTCTACGGCCTCTCAGCCCAGGGTTCCCGGTCACGCATCGGCGGCCTCCCAACCGTGGGCCCCGGTACACGGTTTTGCGGCCTCTCAACCCTGGGTTGGGTGCATTGTGGGGTAGGAGACGTGAATGAGGGTGAGGCCGTGCGGGGGAGCGGTTCCTTTGGCGGCGTGGCGGTCACGGGCGGCGACGATGGCGGGGACGTCCTCGGGGAGGACGCGGCTCCGGCCGACCTCGACGCAGAGGGCGACGAGGGACCGCACCATCTGGTGACAGAACGAGCTGGCCTCGACCTCGAACACGAGCAGGCCTCCCTCCCCCTCCCGCCACCCGGCACTGCGCACCTCGCGCACCATCGAGCGATCCCCCGCCTTGCGACAGAACGACGTGAAGTCCCGCTCGCCGACGAAGTGGGTGGCCGCCCGGGACATGGCGGCGACGTCGAGCGGGGTCTCGTAGTGCCACGAGGTGGCGGCGAGGAACGGGTCGGGCACCTCCCGGTTCAGAACGAGATAGCGGTAGGTGCGCCCGGTCGCCGAGAAGCGGGCATGGAACCCTTCGGGCGCCTCGGTCACCGCACGAGCAACGATGGCGGGAGCGAGTTGCCGGTTGAGGGAGCGGCGCACCCGATCGCAGTCGAGACCGTCGGGCGTCGCGAAGCTCACCACCTGCCCGGTGGCATGCACCCCCTTGTCGGTGCGACCCGCCACCGCGGTCTCCACCGGCCCGGTGAGACGGAACAGGGCGTCCTCCAACTCCCCCTGCACGGTGCGGACGCCCTCCTGGCGGGCGTAGCCGTGGAACCCGGACCCGTCGTAGCCGAGGTCGATCCGGTACACCGCCATCGGTCTCAGAGCGGCAAGCCGCTCAAGACGCGGATCACGACGATGGAGCCGGCGAGCCCGGCCACGGCGGCGACCACCGCCCTGCCGAACGCCAGGTCGCTGACGTACTGCACGCCGCGGGCGACGATCGCCAGCATCCAGCCCGCCCCGAGCACGAAGGCGAGGTCGGAGCTGCCGACGATGGTGTCGAAGAACAGCGCCACCAGCAGGGTCGGGTAGGCGAACCCGGTGATGCGCAGCAGGGTGGCGAAGTCGCCACCGGCTTCCAGCAGGAATCGGATCACCGCCCAGGTGATGGCTGCGAACAGCAGCCAGAAGAACAACCCGCTGATGATCCATCGCACCAGGGTGTCCCACACCCGGAAGTTCACGAGGTCGCTGAAGCGGCCGAACCCGATGGCGCCGAGGAACCAGAGGAAACGGGTGACGACCACCAGGAGGAGGGCGTCGCCGGTGGCGCGGTCGTTGAAGTCCATCCAGATGAACGGGTCGCGCTGGAGGCGGGCCGCCTGCAGGAACCTGCTGATCACTTCACCCATGACGAACTCCACGAGGGGATGCGGGACACGGGAGCTTACCGCTGCTCACGGCGTGTCCATGAGCGGCGCCAGCTTCGCCGCCGCCCGCCGCAGCGACGGGTCGGCGCCGATGGCGTCGAGTTCGGTGAGCGCCACCCAGCGCACCGCGAGGGATTCGGCGGACAGCTGCAGCGCCTCTCCCGAGGCGAGGAAGAGGAACCGCAGGTCGTAGTGCCGGTGGGCGGGTACGGCGGGTCGGGCCGGGATCGGATGCACGTCGAGGTCGAAGAGGCCGGCGTCGAGACGGGTGAGGTCGGCGAGGCCGGTCTCTTCCCGGATCTCGCGCTCCGCCGCGGCGACGACGTCGGCGTCGCTCTCGTCGACATGGCCCCCCGGCTGCACCCACACCCCGAGACGGGCGTGATGGACCAGGACGACGCGGCGCCGGTCCGGCGCCAGCACGTAGCCGCTCGCGGTGAAGTGGCCAGGGTCGACCCGATCGGCGGAGAAGACGTCACCGCCTCCGAAGGCGAGCTGCACCATGGCGGCGTGGGTGGCCTGCTGATCGGGGTCGGGGACGTACGCCTCGAGCATGCGGACCAGTGCCGGGAGGCGAGGATCACTCACCGCGGCGCGACCGGGTTGAGGGTGTGGCCATCAGGAGGAGAGGCGCCCCGTGGGCGCCGGTCACACGAACTCGATGATCGCCAGCTCGGCGCCGTCGCCACGGCGGGGGCCGAGCTTGGTGATGCGGGTGTAGCCGCCCTCACGGCCGGCGTAGCGGGGAGCCACGTCGTCGAAGAGCTTGGTGACCACATCCGTGTCCTCGATCTTGCGCAGGATGAGGCGGCGGGAGTGGAGATCGCCGCGCCGGGCCTTGGTCACCATCTTCTCGACGTAGGGTCGCAGCGCCTTCGCCTTCGAGACGGTGGTGGTGACCCGTTCCTCGACGATGAGCGACGCCGCGAGGTTGGCGAGGATCTTGCGCTGATGCGAGGGGCTCCCGCCGAAGCGGGGACCCTTCTTCGGGGTGGGCATCAGGCGACTCCCGCGTCGTCGGCGGCGGACCGCAGCGACAGCCCGAGCTCGTCGAGCTTGGCCGCCACCTCTTCGAGGCTCTTCTGCCCGAAGTTGGTGATGTTGAGGAGATCCTCCTCGGTCTTCTCGACCAGCTCGCCGACGGTGTGCACCTGGGCACGCCGCAGGCAGTTGCGGGGACGCTCGGAGAGGTCGAGCGCCTCGATCGGCAGATCGAGGTCGGGCGAGGTGGATTCGGCGGTGACGACGTCGCCCAACTCGAGGCCGACGCCCTCGTCGAGCTCGGCGAAGAGCCCGAGCAGCTCACGCAGCGTCTTGCCGGCCGAGGAGAGCGCCTCGCTCGGCGACATCGACCCGTCGGTCTCGATGTCGAGCACCACGCGGTCGAAGTTCGTCATCTGCCCCACCTGGGTGCTCTCCACCCGGTAGGAAACCTTGTGGACCGGCGAGAAGATCGAGTCGATCGGGATGATGCCGATGGTGTCGCTCTTCTTGTTGCGGTCGGCGCTGCGGTACCCGACGCCGCGCTCGGCGGTGAGCTCGACTTCGAGGGCGGCCGACGACGACAGGGTGGCGAGGTGGAGATCGGTGTTGACGACCTCGACACCTGCGGGGACCTTGAGGTTGCCGGCGGTGACGACGCCCTTCCCCTTCTCGGAGAGGTAGAGCGTCTGCGGCTCCTCCACGTCGATGCGAAGCACCACCTGCTTGAGGTTGAGGATGAAGTCGACGACGTCCTCGGTCACGCCTTCGATGGTGGAGAACTCGTGCTGGACGCCCTCGATCCGGACCGAGGTGATCGCCGCCCCGGGGATCCGGGCCAGCAGGGTGCGCCGCAGCGTGTTGCCCAGCGTGTAGCCGAATCCGGGCTCGAGAGGCTCGACGATGAAGCGCGACCGGACGTCGGTGACGTGCTGTTCTTCGATGTGTGGACGCTGGACGATGAGCACGGTGCGCTCCTCCGGACTCTGGGATCTGGTTCTTCTTCGATGCGTTGGCGGCGGGAGCCTGCTACCTCGAGTAGAGCTCGACGATCAGCTGCTCCTGGATCTGGGTGTCGATCTGTTCCCGGCTCGGCATGGTGGAAACGGCGACGCGCCGCTCGGCGGGGTCGACGTCGAGCCATTCCGGGCTGGGGCGGTCGAGGGTGTCGATCGACTGCAGCACCGGGAACACGTCGACGCTGCGTTCCTTGATCGTGACCACGTCGCCGGGACGCACCGCGTACGACGCGATGTCGACCTTCCTGCCGTTGACGAGGAAGTGCCCGTGATTGACGAGCTGGCGAGCCTGCGGTCGGGTCCGGGCGAAGCCGGCGCGGTACACGACGTTGTCGAGGCGGGTCTCGAGGAGTTGGAGCAGCGTGGTGCCGGTGATGCCGGAACGGCGGTTCGCCTCTCGGTAGTAGCGGCGAAACTGCTTCTCGAGCACCCCGTAGATGTGGCGCAGCTTCTGCTTCTCGCGGAGCTGGACCTGGTACTGCGATTCACGGATGCGACCGCGGCCGTGCTCGCCCGGCGGGTAGGGGCGGCGGTCGAAGTATTTTGCCTTGTTCTCGTCGAGGAGCTGGCGGGCGCGGCGGCTGCGCTTGGTGCGGGGTCCGGTGTAGCGGGCCATGGCTCAGCGACCCTTCCGCTTCTTGGGGCGGCAGCCGTTGTGCGGGATCGGGGTGACGTCGCGGATCCCTGTCACCTCGATGCCCATGTTCTGCAGGGTGCGGATGGCGGTCTCGCGGCCGGAGCCGGAGCCGCGCACGATGACGTCGAGCTTGCGGATGCCCATCTCACCGGCCTTGCGGGCGGCCTGCTCGGCGGCGACCTGGGCCGCGTAGGGCGTCGACTTGCGCGAGCCCTTGAAGCCCACCGATCCGCCGGAGGTCCAGGCGATCACGCCGCCCTCCTGATCGGTGATGGTGATGATGGTGTTGTTGAAGCTGGCCTTGATGTGGGCCTGGCCGTGCGGGATGTTGCGTTTGACCCTGCGCCGCCGCTGCGTCGTCTTTGCCACGTACTACCTCTCCAGACCCTACTTGGTGACCTTCTTCTTCCCGGCGATGGGCGCCTTGCGGCCCTTCCGGGTACGTGCATTCGTGTGGGTGCGCTGGCCGCGGACCGGGAGGCCGCGCCGGTGGCGGAGCCCCTGGTAACACCCGATCTCGACCTTGCGCTTGATGTTCTGCGCCACCTCGCGGCGCAGGTCGCCTTCGACCTGCAGGTTGGAGTCGATGTATTGGCGGATCCGCACCACCTCGCTGTCGGTGAGATCGCGCACCTGGGTGTCCATGTCGATGTCGAGATCCCGCAGGATCTGCTGTGACGTGGACC
>JASFUV010000034.1:0-8578 GCA_050050155.1 Acidimicrobiia bacterium
GTCGATCTCCAGAGCCGCATCAAGACCGCCGAGACGAGCGTGGCCCGGCTGCGTGACCTGCTCGAGAGCGCCACCGACCTCGAGGACGTCGCCCTCCTCGAAAGCCAGCTCCTCGACCGGGAGACCACGCTGGAGACACTGCGCGGGCAGCTGCGCACCGTCCAGGATCAGGTCGACCTCGCCACCATCGTCCTCAGCCTCACCGAAGCCCTCAGTTCACCCCAGGTGCGACTCGAGGTGACCGCCTACGCCGGTCACGACGGGGGAACGTCGTGTCCCGAAGCCGGGTCGCTCCGCGTCGACGAGGGCAGCGACGTCACCCTCTGCTTCGACGTCGTGAACACCGGCGACACTCCACTCACCGGGATCGAAGTCACCGACACCGTGCTCGATCTCGACCTGACCGACCTGGTCGTCGTCTACGGTGATCCCGCCGCCGTGCTGGACCCCGGTCAGGACCTGATGCTGGCTGCCGAGATCGTCGCCGACCGCGACCTCCGCACCCGCACCGAGGCGACCGCCACACCGGTCGACCAGGACGGCAATCCGGTCGGCGGCCGCACCACGGACTCCACCGTCACGTTCGCCGTCGACACCGTCGACCCCGGTGGCCTCCCCGGCTTCGGCGACGGCCTCTCGGCGAGCTGGAGCATGCTCCGGACCGTCGGCGGCGCTCTCGTCGTGTCGGCAGGGTGGTTGGTGCCGCTGGCGTGGATCTTCGTGCTCGTCGGGGCGGTGCTGTGGTTGCGTCGCCGCCGCAGCCGCCGGGACGGGTTCACCGACGGCGCCCCGTTGGACGGCGCCGCATAGGAGCGTCCCGGTCCCGGGCGTCGTCTCGGTAGAGTCACCGCCCATGGCCGATCACGTCATCATCCCCGCCCGATTCAGCGGTCCGCCGCAAGCCGCCAACGGAGGCTACGCCTGCGGCACGGTGGCCCGGCTGTTGGGCGGCGGTGATGCCGAGGTCACCCTGCGCCGCCCCCTCCGCCTCGACGTCCCGATCCCGGTCCTGCTCCACGGACCCGATCAGGTCGAGCTCCACGACGACGGGGCCCTCGCGGCCGAAGGCGTCGCCCGCACCGTCGATGCCCCCGTGCCCCCGCCGGTTGGTCTCGCGGCGGCGGAACTCGCCGCCACCACGTACCGCGGATTCGAGCCCGGTGGCACCTACCCGTACTGCTTCGTGTGCGGTCCCGCCCGAGACGACGGGTTGCGAATCTTCGCCGGGCCGGTGGACGGCACCGACCTCGTGGCCGCCCCGTGGGTCCCGGACGCCTCGGTCACCGCACCCGACGGCACCGTGCCACACGAGATCGTGTGGGCCTCCCTCGACTGCCCCTCCTTCTTCGCCGCGGCCGAATCCGGCGTGGTGGCACTGCTGGGCCGCATGGCGGGACGCATCCACGCCGCGGTGCGCGGCGGGCAACCCCACGTGGTGGTCGCCACGCGGGTCGCGGTCGAGGGGCGCAAGCGGATCGGCGCCTCCGCCCTCTATACCGCCGACGGCGAGCTGTGCGCCTCGTCGCTGGCGACGTGGATCACGATCGGGGAGGGCGGATTCCCGTCCCCGTGACCTGACGGCGTCGGGCCGGGTGCGTCCGGCTCAGAGGTATTTCTTCAGCCGGTACCTCGTGGCGATCTCGATCCGTCCCTCGGCCGGGAGGGACTCCATGTACTGGCGCCACCCCGGACACCAGCCGGCGTGCCAGCGCCACATCCGGCCCAGCAGCGACGTCGGGCGGTTGTCGTACTTGGCGCGGAACTCGCAGTCCGCGCACCGCATCGCTTCGGCCATGCTCATCGTTCTCCCGCATTCGGAATCACATCACGTTCCCGCGCTCTCCGGCGCGGACCGGCGCCGCCACGATACAAGGAGCCCGCGGCCCGATGCTGTCGGGCCTCCGGCGCCCAGGACCGGCGGGCACGTCCACCGTCTCGCCGGCTCAGGTGTGCATCTCGAGGACGTCGCCGTCGGCGACGACGTGCTCGGCCCCCACTTGCTGCCCGTCGAATTCTCCCCCACCCCACAGCCGGGCGTAGCGGAACGATGCGGCGACCTCCTTGTGGACGAGGCGGGCGACGTCGAGCACCGTCTCGCCTGTTCGCAGGCAGAAGGGGCGTCCCATGTCGGCGGGACGGCCGGGGATCTTGGTGTAGACCCGCACCACGCCGAGGTGCCGGAACAGCCACTCCCCCAGCGACGCCAGCCCGTCGCCGGTGGAGGCCGACACGATCCGGGTCGGCAGGTCGAGACCGGCCAGGTCCCGGAAGGTGGCGACCTCACCCTCCGCGTCGTCCATCAGGTCACCTTTGGTGGCGACGAGCAGCGTGGGGAGGGTGACGGAGAACGGATCGTGATCTTCGAGGTCGTCGCCGTCCCCGGCGTCGACCGGCCAGCTCCGGGTGAGGCTCACCTGGCGTTCCCCGAGCAGCGACGGCACCGCGGTCACCTGCTCGATGCAGTCGGGCCGGGTGACGTCGACGATCAGGAGGCAGGCGTCGGCGGGCTGGAGGGCAT
Organism: Acidimicrobiia bacterium; assembly: GCA_050050155.1. Lineage (GTDB taxonomy): Bacteria > Actinomycetota > Acidimicrobiia > Spongiisociales > UBA5794 > CAYQEC01. Next base: position 2,519 of record JASFUV010000034.1, read on the forward strand.
TGGCGAGCCACGGCACCGGATGTTCCGCCGATACCGCGGGCAGGTCGATGAGCTGGAAGGCGATGTCCTCGACCGGCATCATTCCGGGCTGCGGGAATTGGGTCGTGAACGGGTACGGGCCGGTGGCGGCGTGCGATCCGGTGAGGCGGTCGTGGAGGGTGGACTTCCCGGTGTTGGGCGGCCCCACCAGGGCGATCTGTCCGGCCCCTTCGGGGCGGAACACGGTCGGGGGGCCGCCGCCGCCGGTCTTGCGGGGCGCCGCCAGCTCCTGGGTGACCTCCTTGATCCGAGTCTTGATGTCGGCCTGGAGATGATCGGTGCCCTTGTGCTTGGGGATCTCCCGCAGCATCTCGCGGAGGCATTCGAGCTGTTCGGCGGGCTCACGCGCCCGCCGGTAGGCCTTCTCCGCCGCCTTGTAGGCGGGTGTCAGGTTCGCCGGCATCATGGACCTCGCAGCGTGTCATCCCCATGGTGCCACAGGGGCTCACCCCGCCCCGGCGGCTCCGACGGTGGTGTCCTGCGCCCGGGCCGGCTGATGGCCGGTGTGTTCCACCACCACGTGAAGGAACGCGAGGAGCCCGCCGACGGCAAGGAAGTACGGAGCGAGCGCGGTCAGTGAGGACGCCTCGACGATCCGTCCCGCCACCCACGGAATCACCGCAGCGCCGGCCCCGCCGGCCGTGATCTGGTACCCGATGATATGGGGCGCTCGTGCGGCGCCGACCTTCTCGGGCGTCAACGCCACGAAGGTGGGGAAGACACTTGCGAAGCTGAATCCGATCACGGCGAGAGCGACCATGCCGAGACCGGCGGGGTTCCACCACAGCCACCCGAGCCCGGCGAGTGCCCCGGCCATGGAGACGTCGAGCACCGCTCGCGGCGCGACGCGATCGCCGATCAGACCGAGGAGGAGGCGGCCCCCGGTGAGTGCCCCCCAGAAGACCGACACCCAGATCCCCGCCGCCACCTCCGAGACGCCGCGACCTTCGACCAGGAAGGAGTAGGCCCACTGCCCGGTGCCGATCTCGAGGCCGGTGTAGACGAAGAAGATCGCCAGCAACCCGGCGACCATCCGCCCCCGCACCGGCCCGTGGCCGGGGTCTTTACGGCTCTCGTGGCTCTGACGCCACCGGGCGCGTGCCATCCACAGGAAGGCGACGAGAACGACCTCGTAGCCGGCGACCATCCAGTAGCCCCAGCGCCACGAGCGATTGGTCGCCAGGACCGCGGTCATGAGCAGTGGCCCCAAGGTGGCGCCCACCCCGAAGAAGGCGTGCATCATGTTCATGACGCGGACCCCGTGGTGGAGGGCCACGTAGGAGTTGAACGCCCCTTCCATGAGGCCGCCGGAGACCCCGACCATCACGGCGGCGACCAGCACCATCCACCAGGTCCCGGCGGTGGCGTAGGCGCCGAGCGCCACGATCCCGATGCCCATGGCTGCCGCCAGGATGCGTCCTACCGCGAACCGGGCCCACACCCAGCCCGAGAGGAACGTGGCGAAGCCGTACCCGATGGTCCCGATCGCCAGGACCACGCCGAGGTCCGAGACGGGACGGCCGACGCTGAGCCGCAGCGACGGCCAGCTCGTGCCGAGCAGACCGACCGGCAGCCCGATCGTCATGAAGCACGCCAGGATCAGCGCGATGAGACGGCGGGATCGAGAGTCGAGGGCCACGCCCGCAGGCTAGAGCATCCGGAGGTGCCCTACGCTGGCGTCCCGGCACGACGGAGCAGGGGACGCAATGCGCACCATCGGACTCATCGGCGGCATGAGCTGGGAGTCGTCCGCGGAGTACTACCGCATCGCCAACGAGGAGGTCCAGCGCCGCCTCGGCGGCACCCACTCGGCACCGATCGTCCTCTTCAGCTTCGACTTCGCCGAGATCGAGACGCTCCAGGAGGCGGGCGACTGGGACGCCGCCGCGGCCCGGCTGGTTGCGGCTGCCCGCACCCTCGAAGCGGCCGGCGCCGAGCTGCTCGTGATCTGCACCAACACCATGCACCGCCTCGCCCCGGAGGTGGAGGCCGCCACCGCGGTGCCGTTGATCCACATCGCCGACGCCACCGCGGCGGCCGTGCACCGCGACGGGGTCGGCACCGTTGGCCTGCTGGGGACGCGCTACACGATGGAGGAGGACTTCTACCGGGGACGGCTGGCGCAGCGTCACGGGCTCGAGGTGCTCATCCCTGGCGACGACGACCGCTCCCTGGTCCACGATGTCATCTACCGCGAGCTGGTGCGCGGCGTGGTGACCGACGAGAGCCGGATCGCCTACGAGGGTGTGATGGGACGGCTCGTCGCTCGCGGGGCGCGGGGCATCATCCTCGGCTGCACCGAGATCGAGCTGCTCGTCGACCAGGCCCGGGTCGACGTTCCCGCCTACCCGACGACCCGCATCCATGCGCTGGCGGCGGTCGAAGCGGCGCTGGCTCCCTGAGCCGGCTCAGAGCTCGCGGCCCGCCGCCCAGCGGATCCCGGCCCACAGACACAGCGCGGTCGCCGCCACCGTCACGGCACCGGCGCCAAGGAAGTGCACCGCCGACTCACCCCGGGGGATGCCGTCGATGGCCCCGATGAGGGCACTGGGGAGCCAGTCGCCCACCTTCGGGATGAGCCCCAGGATCGGCAGCCCCAGCAGCACGACGATCGCCGCCAGCACCGTCGACATCCGGGACCGGGTCATCCCGGCCGCGGCCGCGACGACCGCGACCGAAAACACCATGTAGAGCATGCCGTAGGCGGTCCCCGCCAGCCACGCACCGATCGGAAGGCTGCCGATCAGCACCCAGGTCTCGTAGAGGGCGGCTACGGCTCCGAGCACGAACCCGACGGCGGCCGCCGCGGCGCTCACCACGAAGCGAGGGACGACGATGTCGGCGATGCGCTCGGCCCGAGTGCGGAAGAAGGTGCCGATCTGGGGGGTGCCGTCGAAGGCGAGGGCGCCGGCGGCGACGATGACCGCGACCAGGAGACCGATCTGGATGGCGTTGGCGACGTACTGGGTGATGCCGTCGGCGGGAACGGGCGGGGGCACGCTCACCTGCAGGTCGCCGCCGTAGCGCTCCAGGATCGTGCCCATGTAGCGGGCGGTGAGCGGGCCGAGCAGCCCGAAGAAGAGAAACACCCCGCCGATGGCGATCCATCGCTTGGTGCGGACGAGGCGAAGCCATTCGAGACGCCACGCCGTCATGCCATCACCTCCAGGAACACGTCCTCCAACGAAGCCGCCTCCGGACCCATCGACACCACGACGGCGCCGGCCGCCGCCAGGGCCCCGGGGAGTTCCTCTTCTGCTCGAGCGAGTGACTCGACGCCGACCCTGAGCAGGTCGCCGCGCTCCTCGACGCCGGTCACCCACGGGTGGTGCCGCAGGGCTGCCGCCGCCGGCATCGCATCGGAGCGGAGCCGCACCAGGTAGCGGGGCACGGCCTTGCCGACGAGCAGGTCCTCGAGCGGGCCCTGGAACAGCAGCGAGCCTTGCCGGAGGATGGCAACGGTGTCGCACACCTCCTGCACGTCGGCGAGGATGTGACTCGAGAACACCACGGTGGCCGACCGGCGGAGCCGGGCGATGAGGTCGAGCACCTCGCGCCGCCCGAGGGGATCGAGGGCGGCGCATGGTTCGTCGAGGAGGACCAGTTCCGGGTTCCCGACGAGGGTGGAGGCCACCCCGAGCCGCTGCAGCATCCCGCGGGAGAAGCCGCCGACGGTGCGATCGGCCGCCTCCTCCAGCCCGGTGTCGTGCAGCAGTTCGTCGCTGCGCTCCCGGGGGATGCCCGGGTCGACGAGCGTCCGGGCCAGATCGAGAATCTCCCAGGCGGTGAGCCACGGATCGAAATGCGGCGTGTCGGGAAGCACCCCCACCCGGCGGCGCGCCACCTCGAGTTCGATGATCCCGGCGGTGGGGTGGCGCAATCCCGCCAGCATCCCGAGCAGGGTGGTCTTCCCGGCCCCGTTCGGTCCCACCAGACCGTAGATCGACCCGGTGGGAACGTCGAGGTCGACCCCGGCGACGGCGACCGTGTCGCCGTAGCGCTTCTGGAGGCCGACGGTGCGGATCATCTCGTGTGGCTCCGGGGACGGGGCACCCGGCCGACGACGAGGTAAACGATCCCGCCCAGCGGCACGGAGGCAGCGACGATGAGCACCCAGGCCCACTTGGGGAGGTGCTGCACGTCGTTGCGGGCGATGTCGACCCAGCAGGAGATCACGAAGGCCAGGCAGAGAACGGCGATCGGGATGATGGCAGCGAGGTTCATGGGTGCACCTCCGGTTGGCGCAGCAGCGATGGATGGTACTCGGCGGCCGGGGTCCGGCGCTGCAGGACGTGGCCACCCACTTGTTCTAGTTAGTCTAGAACAAGACGTGTCATGGTGCGAGCCGGTTCTGGGCCGCACACCTCCGAGATGCCCCTCCCCTCCCCAATCCCGAGGAAAGATATGGCCCAAAACGAATGGGGCGGTCGGCCCATTCACTTCCAGAGCTATCTGTCCCAAACTGGCCAGCACTGGCCGTTAGAAGTGGGTACGGACGTGATTCGCCGCCTGAGCAAGCTCCTCCAAGCCGTCGACCCGGCGCTCGCCGGACACAGTAGGCGCACCGCGCACATCGCGATCTCCATCGCAGAAGAGATGCGCATCGACGAGGACCAGTACGGCATTCTCTCGGCAGCCGCCCTCCTCCACGACATCGGGAAGCTGTTCGTCTCCCGCGAGATCCTCGACAAGCCCGGCCCCCTCACCGCCGACGAGTGGATGGAGCTCGAGCACCATCCCCGCATCGGGTACGAGATGGTCCGTGACCGGGTCGATCCCGCGGTCGCCAGCATCGTCCTCGCCCACCACGAGCGGGTCGACGGCACCGGCTACCCCCGCGGCCTCGACGACACCGGGATCCCGCCCCTGGCGCGGATCCTCCAGGTCGCCGACGCCTACGACGCCATCACCAGTCATCGCTGCTACCAGCCGGCCATGCCGATCGCCTACGCCTTGAGCGAGCTCGACCGAAACGCCGGCACCCAGTTCGACCCGGAGCCCGTTGCCGCCATCACCGCGCTGGCGAGCCAGCCGTCGTGGAACCGACTCGGGTACGCCGCCGGCGACCTGTCGGTCGTCATCGATCTCCCCGCCACCGCCGCCGTCTGACCCTTCGGGGCCGCCTCGCCCCGCAGCCCCTCGTCAGCCCAGCGCCGCTTCGTCGCGCGCCGGATCGAGATGCCAGATCTCGCTGGCGTAGGCGCGGATGGTGCGATCCGAGCTGAACCGTCCACTCCCCGCGATATTGGCGATCGCCATCCGGATCCAGCGATCCCGGTCCCGGTAGGCGGCGTCCACCGCCTCCTGTGTCTCGACATAGGAGCGGAAGTCGGCGAGGTGAAAGAACCGGTCGCCGTGGGTCATGAGGGCGTCGTGGAGCGGCCGGTAGCTGGTCCCGGTACTGCTCAATGCCGCTCCGGTGAACAGGTCGACGACCCTCCGTAGCTCGACGTCACGCTCGTGATACTCCCAGGGGTCATACGAGCCGGAGCGGCGCATGGCGTCGAGTTCCTCGACGGTGTGACCGAACAGGAAGAACGCGTCGTCGCCCACCTCCTCGCGGATCTCGATGTTGGCGCCGTCGAGCGTCCCGATGGTGGGCGCCCCGTTCATGGCGAGTTTCATGTTGCCGGTCCCGCTGGCCTCGGTCCCTGCGGTGCTGATCTGCTCGCTCAGATCGGCGGCAGGCATGATGCGCTGTGCGAGGGAGACCCCGTAGTCGGGGAGGAACACCACCCGCAGCAGCTCGGAGGCGGCCGGGTCGTGGTTGACGAGCGAGGCGACGTCGTTGATGAGCCGGATGATCAGCTTCGCCATGGCGTAGCCGGGCGCCGCCTTCCCACCAAGGAGGAAGGTGCGGGGCAGGTAGCCGTCGGTGTCGCCGTCCTTGATTCGCAGGTAGCGGTGCAAGATGTGCATCACGTTGAGGACCTGGCGCTTGTACTCATGGATGCGCTTCACCTGGACGTCGAAGATCGAATCGAGATCCAGCTCGACGCCGAGTCGCCGCGACACGTAGTC
>JASFUV010000035.1:0-8425 GCA_050050155.1 Acidimicrobiia bacterium
GGGGAGTCGTCCCGTCCCGAGGAGATGCAGGTGAATCCGACCAAGACCAAGCAGCTCACCAACATCCGCACCCACAACACCGACGAGGCGATCAAGCTCAAGCCGCCCCGCGAGCTGACGCTGGAGACCGCCATCGAGTGGATCGCCGACGACGAGTTGGTGGAGGTCACCCCGACGACGGTCCGGGTCCGCAAGCGCCACCTCGGCGAGAGCGAGCGGAGGCGCCACCGCACCTCGTCGCAGCCGCCGGCCTCCTCTCAGCCCAGGTAGTCGGGCTCGTTGCCCTCACGGAACTTGATGCTGCACCCCATCGACGGGTACTGGGTATCGGGGACCGGCTCGCCGGCCAGCACCGCGTCGATGGCGGCCCGCAGCTCCTCCCCGGTCACCGGGATCGACGAGCCGGGCCGGCTGCCGTCGAGGCGGCCCCGGTAGACGAGGCCCCGATCGGGCCCGAAGAGGAAGAAGTCCGGGGTGCACGCCGCGGTGTAGGCCTTGGCGACCTCCTGGCTCTCGTCGAACAGGTACGGGAAGGCGTACCCGCGGCGGCGGGCCTCGGCCGCGAGTCGGTCGGGGGCGTCGTCCGGGTAGGTGGCGGGATCGTTCGCGGAGATGGCGACGATCCCGAGCTCGGAGCCGGCGTAGTCCTCCCCCAGCGCGACGAGGCCGTCGGCGACGTGCTGGACGTAGGGGCAGTGGTTGCAGATGAACATCACCAGCAGCGCCTTCTTGGCGGCGAAGCCGTCCCGCGTCACCGTTGCCCCGGTGGCGGGCTCGAGGAGCGAGAAGTCGGGGGCGTGGGTACCGAGCGCCAGCATCGTCGAGGACACGGCCATGGGGACAACCTCCTTGCGGTGGGGTGCGAGTGTATGCAGCTGCCCCTTCTATACCCGACAAATCGGGGTATCAAGCCGGCAGTCCGCGATGCCGAAGCACACAGAATGCAGGATCTCCCCTCCGATCCGTGGCAGTCGCCGCTCATGGATGTGATCCGCCGTGCCCCGGGCCAGAGCGCCAAGGCGCAGGCGACCCTGCTCCGCGAGCACACCGGCCGGGGGCGCGACGGCGCCGGGGACGAGTCGCTGTCGTGGGAGAAGGGCGCCAAGGGGGAATGGCTCGTCGGGACCCTGCTCGACCGGAGCCTCGATCCTCTCCGCTGGCTGGTGCTCCACGACCTGCAGCTCACCCCCAACGGCGCCAACGTCGACCATCTCGTCATCGGGCCACCCGGCGTGTTCACGATCAACACCAAGAACCACAGGGGCCGCCACGTGTGGGTGTCGAAACGAGCCGTGTGGGTGGCGGGGCGCCCCACCGACTACCTGAAGAAGGCTCGGTGGGAAGCCCAGGAGGTGCGGCGCCACCTGAGGGAGCGCATCCCCGGCGACGTGCCGGTGATCCCTGTTCTGGCGATCATCACCGAACGGCTCACGCTGAAGAGCATCCCCGACGACGTCGGCGTCACCGCGGCGCACGACCTCGACGCGTGGATCACCTCGCATGTCCGCAGGCTCCGCAACGTCGAAACGGTGCTCCTCCAGCACGCCGCAGGGGACTGGGCCCGCGCCACGAGCCTGACCGCGTGATGAGCCGGACTGCGACATTTCGGCTTGACGTGGCGCACGAGACGCCTATCGTTCCCCGCACGATGATGAATCTCACCGCTGCCGCGTGTTGTTGCCGTTGCGGCGCCGCCATGGTGCCGTGCGGGGAGGCAGACGCGTAGCGAGAAGTCCGCAATCAGAAGCCTCACCACCACCCGCACCGGCACTGCACCGGGGCGGGTTTTTTCATGTCCCGGTCTCACTTCCCACCCACACCGACGAGGAGACATCATGACCACCGGCCTCAGCGCCCCGAGCCAGCGGCTCACCAGAGACCCGGACGTCCGGCGCTACGACGACATCCGCCAACTGCTCCCCGACGTCGACAACCCGACGCCGCTGGTACGCGTCAACCATGTCGTGCCCGAAGCCGGGCTCGACCTGTACCTCAAGCTGGAGTGGCTCAATCCCTTCGGCTCGATCAAGGACCGCGCAGCCGCCTTCCTCCTGGACGGCATGGCCTCCCGCGGCGAACTCGACGGCAAGAACCTGGTGGAGGCCTCGTCGGGGAACACCGCCATCGCCCTGGCGGCGTTGGCGGCGCTGCGCGGCATCGGCCTCACGGTCACCATCCCCGACGAAGTCCCTACCGAGAAGCAAATCATGCTCAGGATGCTCGGCGCCGACGTGTGGGCGACGCCCGACGACCTGTGCCCGGTGGATCATCCCAAGGACGGGGCCATCGCTCTCGCCCGCTCCCTGGCCGCCAGCGGCGACGGCAAGCTGTACGCCATGCCCGACCAGTACGAGAACCCCGACAACGTCCGGGCGCACTACGAGACGACCGGTCCGGAGATCTGGCGCCAGACCGACGGCCAGGTGCGGTACTTCTTCGCCGGCTTCGGCACGACCGGCACCATCATGGGCGTCGGGCGCTTCCTCAAGGAGCAGGACCCAACGATCCAGATCATCGGGATCGAGCCGCAGAAGGGCCACCGGCTCCCCGGATTGAAGAGCTTCCAGGAGGCCAAACAGCCGGGGATCCTCGACTGGGACATCGTCGACGACGTGGTGCACATCGACGACGAGCCCGCCTACGCCGTCACCAAGCGACTTCACCGGGAAGAGGGCCTCATCGTGGGCCCGTCCACCGGTGCGGTCGTCCACGCCGTCAACGAGTACGGCGCCGGCAAGGACGGCATCGCAGTGGGGATCTCCCCCGACTCCGGTGCCAAGTACGCCAGCTACTTCGCCGAATTCCTCGGCGATGAGGGCCTGCCAACCGCCTGACCACGAGGAGAGAGCCATGACCCCATCCATCGATACCTCGCGCATCGCCTCGACGCTCGACACCAGCGGCCTGCTGTGCCCGCTGCCCGTCTACAAGGCCGCCCTGGCCCTCAAGCAGATCGCCCCCGGCGAGGTGCTGGAACTCGTCTGCACCGATCCCGGCTCACTCGAAGACATCCCGGCCCTGGCGCGCCAGCGCGGCGACGTGCTGCTCGGCGTCGACGAGCAGGAGGGGCGCCAGGTGTTCTGGCTCGAGCGGGGAGGTGCGGCATGACCGATCCGGCCACGGTCCTCGACGACGTCGCGCAGGCGGCGCCCGAGGGCGAGCCGCGCCGCAAGCGCCTCGCGCTGGTGGCGTCGAAGGGCACCCTCGATCAGGCCTACCCGCCGCTGATCCTGGCGACGACGGCCGCCAGCCTGGGGTGGGAGGTCGGTATCTACTTCACCTTCTACGGGCTCGACATCCTCCACCAGGAGCGGTTCCGGAAACTGAAGATGGCGTCGCTGGCGAACCCGTCGGGTCCGATCCAGCTCCCCAACGTGTTGGGGGCGGTTCCCGGCGCCACCGCGGCCGCCACCAAGGTGATGAAGCGGTGGATGAGGCGGTCGCGGATGCCGGACATCCCCGAGTTCATCGAGATGGCCCAGGGCCTCGACGTCACGTTCTTCGCCTGCGCCACCACCATGGGGGTGATGGGGGTCGAAGAGGGGGACCTCATCGACGGCTGCGACGTGGCAGGGGCCGCCGCCTTCCTCGATTTCGCGGCCGGCGCCGACGTGCAGCTCTTCGTCTAGCCGCTCACCAGGTCGACGCCGAGCCTGCCACGGCAGCGAACCGGGGCGCCGCCTCCAGGAAGCGCCTCTCCACCCGGGCCAGGGTGCGGCGGGCGAACCGTGCCGACAGCGCCGCCGGGACGGTGCGCGCCACGATCCCCATCCGGGTGCGGGCGCCCCGCCACGGCGTGAGCCCGCAGCGCCGGGCACAGTCGCGGTAGTGGCGATCGGTGAACAGCAGCATCATCACCGCGGCGGCGCGGGCGCCGGGCCGGTGGACGCTGAACGCCTCGAAGACCCGCCGGTAGGCGGGGGCGCGCCGCAATGCCATGCGGGTCAGCTCCGCCCGCACCCGGCGAACGGTGCCGTTCCGGTCGGGCGCATCGCCTGCGCCCGACAGCAGCGGCGCCAACGCCGGGTGGTACCCGACGCCCCGCTCCAGGTCCCGTTCGACGTCGCGGGTGATGTTGGCGAGCTGGATCATCTCGCCCACCGTCATCGCGTCGCGGCGTACCTCCGGTTCCAGATCGGCGCCGCCCAGCACCCGGAGAGCGAACACCGCCGGGTTGCCGATCACGTTGCGGCAGTAGCGGGCCACCTGCTCCTCGTCGACGAGCAGCCCTCCCTGGGCGGCCATCGCCTCGGTCGACCAGGCCATGCCGCCGGCCATGGCGCGGATCATGGCAGCCGTCGCCTCCCGGGTGGGCTGCGGCAGGGTGCCGAAGACGGCGTCCACGTGGCGGCAGCGCGCCACCAGCAGGAGGTGGACCCGGTCGCGGTCGTCGCCGGCGAGGGTGGGCGGAATCGGGGCGGGGGCCGGCATCGGGTCCGTGGCGAAGCGGTCGGCGAACGCTGCGAGCTGGGCGACGCGGTCGTCGAGGTCGGGAAAGAGATCCTCATAGGTGTCGAGCATCCTGCCGTACAGGTATCCCACCGCCATCGCCCGGGCCTGATCCGGGGGCAGCACCACGATGCTGGCGGCAAAGCTGCGGGCGGCGTGGGGAAGCACGCTCCACACGAACCGCTCCGGGTCCTCTTCGGCGGCGAGGGCGGCGAGGTCGGGCCGGGCGCGGCGCGCCAGCAGCCCACGGACGACGAGCAAGGGGCGGAGCCGGGTGAGGCGGGCGAGCATTGGGGGTCACGGTAGCGCCGCCGGGAGACTCGGCCCGGTGGGACCGCCCCTCCGGCGGTCCCTACGGGGAGGGACCTTCGGCCCCTTTCGATTTCGCCCCAACGTGACAGTGTTTAGGTGTGCCTGAACATTCCACCGTCGTAGTTGAAGGTGCGCCTGAGCTCGCAACCTCCGAGAGTGAGCAGATGTACCTCATCACGGTCGCCCGCGCCACCGAGGAAGGGACCTCGGGCCCGGTCCCGGTCGGCACCATCGCCGCCGCCCTGGAGGTGTCCGTCGCCTCCGCCAACGAGATGGTGCGCAAGCTGGCGGGCCGCGGGTTCCTCGACTACCTCCCCTACAAGGGCGTCGTCCTCACCGACACCGGGCGCCGCATCGCGGGCACCGTGCTCCGCACCCGCCGGCTGTGGGCGACGTTCCTGGTCCAGCACCTCGGCTTCACCGCCCGCGACGCCGACGCTCTCGCCTGCCACTTCGAGCACGTCACCCCTCCCGAGGCCGTCGCCCGGCTCGCCGCCTACCTCGGCGACCCCGTCGCCGGGCCCCTCGGCAAGCCGATCCCGCCCGGCCGCGGCGCGCCCCCGCCGCGCCGCACGACGCCGCTCACCGAGGTTCCCGTGGGGACACCGGCCGAGATCGTCACGACCGGCGCCGGCGACGCGGCCGCGTTTCTGACCGCCGAGGGCGTCACCCCCGGCGCCACCGTCACCGTGGCGGCCTCCGGCGCCTCCGGCGTCTTGATCGACGTCGCCGGGCACCGCGTCCACCTCGTCACCGCGATCGCCGCCTCGATCGCGGTGACGCACCGGGAGACGGCATGAGGCCCCGCACTCCCGGCAACGAGGACCGACCCGCCCGGCGGCGCCACCGCATGCGGAGGCGAGGCCACGGGCCCCACGCGGCGGGGCGTCAGGAGACCGCACCGCACGACACCGCCGGCACCCGCGCCCTCGAGTCGGTCGCCAACGGCAGCCGGGTCCGGGTCGTACGGGTCAACGGGGGCCGCCGCCTCGTCCACCGCCTCGCCACCCTCGGCCTCGTCCCCGGCTCGGTGGTCACCGTGGTGCGCAACCGGGGACCGGCCATCGTCTCGGTCCACGGCACCCGCATGGTGGTGGGCAGGGGCGCCGCCCAGGCGATCGAGTGGGAAGACGTCGACCCATGAGCCCGATCGTCGCCATCGCGGGATGTCCCAACGCCGGAAAGACGACCCTGTTCAACCGGCTCACCGGGGCCAGCCACACCGTCGGGAACTGGCCGGGTCACACCGTCGACCGCCACGAAGGCGCCTTCTCGGTCGCGGGACGGGACTTCCGGGCCGTCGACCTCCCCGGCACCTACGGCCTGGTTGCGATCTCCGCCGAAGAGTCGATCGCCACCGGGTTCCTGTGCCGGGAACGCCCCGCGGTGGTCGTCACCGTCATCGACGCCACCAACCTGTGCGCCGGGCTGCACTTCGTTGCGCAGATCGCCGAGGCGGGACTGCGCCAGGTCGTCGCTCTCAACATGTCCGACGTCGCCGACCGGCGCCGCATCGCCATCGACACCGAGCACCTCGCCACCCGCCTCGGCGTCGATGTAGTCCGCACCGTCGCCCGCCGCGGCGACGGCATCGACGAGCTACAGGACGTCATCGCGGCAGCGGCCACCGCCCCCGAGCCCGCCCCCCTCGTCCTCGACTACGGCCCGGTGGTGGAACGGCACCTCGGGGGGCTGACCGAGACCGCCGTCGCCCATCCCGCCGTCCTTCAGCTCGGGCCCTCCCGCTGGACCATGCTCCAACTCCTCGCCGGCGACGAGCAGGTGACCCACGCCGTCGCCGCCCTCCCGGGTGGGAACGAGGTGCTGACCGCGACGGATGCCACCCGCCGCCAGGTCGCCGCCGAACTCGGGTTCGACGTCGAGACCGCCCTCGCCGAGCGGCGCCTCGATCGGGTCACCAAGCTGCTCGATGAGGTCTCCGGACCGGCCGAGCCCGAGCCAACCTGGCGGGAGCGCCTCGACCGGGTCCTCACCCACCAGGGGTGGGGGCTTCCGGTGTTCCTGGCGGTGATGTGGGCCGTGCTTCGGGTCACCTCCGACGTCACCGCGCCGTTCCTCGACTGGATCGACGCCACGATCTCGGGACCGGTGTCGCATTGGGCCGCGGCGCTGCTCCAGGCGATGTCCCTCGACGGCACCTGGGTCGAGGGGCTGGTGATCGATGGCGTCATCGCCGGGGTCGGCGGGGTGCTCGTGTTCGTGCCGGTGCTGTTCGGCCTCTACCTCATGCTCGCCCTCCTGGAGGATTCCGGCTACATGGCGCGGGCCGCCGCGGTGATGGACCGGGCGATGCGGGCCGTCGGCATCCCCGGCAAGGCCTTCCTCCCGATGATGGTGGGGTTCGGCTGCACCGTGCCCGCCATCGCCGCCACTCGTACCCTCGATTCCCCGCGGGACCGGCTCCTCACCGGCCTCCTCACCCCGTTCATGTCGTGCGGGGCCCGACTCCCGGTGTACGTGCTCCTCGCCGGGGTCTTCTTCACCGGGAAGCGCAGCACCATCGTGTTCGCCATGTACCTGCTCGGCATCGCCGTCGCCGTCCTCATCGGACTGCTCCTGTCGCGCACGGTGCTGCGAGAACGGGAACCGGCGCCGTTCGTGATGGTCCTCCCCGAGTTCCGTCTCCCCAGCGGCCGCACCGTGTGGGCCCTCGTCACCCAGCGCACCTGGGCGTTCATCAAGGGCGCCGGCACCGTCATCCTCGCCGCCAGCGTCGCCGTCTGGTTCCTCCTCGCCATCCCGCTCGGCAGTGGCGGGGGGAGCTTCGGCGACACGGACGTCGAGCACAGCGCGTTCGGCGGCATCAGCAAGGCGGTCGCCCCGGTGCTCGCCCCCGCCGGCTTCGGCGACTGGGAACAGTCGGGGTCGCTCCTCACCGGCTTCGTCGCCAAGGAAGTCGTGGTGAGCACGATGACACAGCTCTACACCACGGTCGACACCACCGACGAGCCGACCGGGAGCTTCGGCGACGACCTCCGCCAGATCGGATCCGGGTTCGTCACCGCCACCGCCGACACGCTGCGGGCCATCCCGGGGGTGATCGGCCTCGACGGCGTCGACGTCCACGACGACTCCTCCACCGGCCTGCAGTCGGCGATCCGCGCTTCGTTCGATCGCAGCAGCGGCGGCCATGCCGCCCTCGCCGGGTTCGCGTTCCTCGTCTTCGTGCTGCTGTACACCCCCTGCATCGCGACGGTGGCGGCCTTCCGCCACGAGTTCGGGACCCGCTGGATGTGGGTCAGCGTCGTCGGCCAGTTCGTCGTCGCCTGGCTCGGGGCGTTCTTCGTCTTCCAGGGCGGCCGGCTGCTGGGGCTCGGATGAGACTCGCCGACCTCACCCGCGAGATCGAGTCCGCCACCGGCTCGTTGACGGTGGCGGACCTGGCGGCCCGTCTCGACACCAGCCCGGCCACGGTCGACGCCATGCTTGTGGCGTTGCGGGCATCGGGGCGGCTCGCCACCGAAGGCGGCGGACGGCGAGCCCCGACGACGGGCGACGGTTGCGCCGCCGCCGGGAGCTGCACCGGGTCGTGCCCCGGACCGGACCGCTGCCCGTTCACGGTCGAGCTGGTGACCGGGTTCCGCATCCGCTCCACCGGTCGCAGCACCTGAGCCGCGCCGGGACGCTCCCGGCGTCACTACAC
>JASFUV010000036.1:0-8383 GCA_050050155.1 Acidimicrobiia bacterium
CTCTCGTCGATCGGGAGCGTGGCGTGGATGGGGACGTCGAGGGTGCGGTTGAGGTCGATGGTGGCGTCGATCGGGATGGTCTCGTCGATGGCCACGTCGAAGGAGAGCGTCGACGTGCGGAACGTGTCGAGTCCGGTGACCGCCTCGTCGAGGGCGTCGCCGACCGTGGGTCCGACCGAGGCGAGCTGGTTCTGGAACCCCGTCACCTGGGCGGCGAAGAACGCGGCGCCTCCCTCGACTCGCTCCAGGTCCTGTTCGAGGCGCGCGGTACGGCTCCAGAGGGCGACGTTGAGGACGAGCGACAGCACCACCACCGCTGCCACGAACGCGGCGACCACCACGAGATGGCGTCTGATGAACTCCCTCATGCGATCCTCCTCGGGTCGTTGCTGCACCGTACCGCCGCGGCGCCGATCCGGCCGCGGGAATCCAGTGTCATCCGTCTCGCGACCGGTCGGGGACCGGATCGGCGGCGGGGGCACGCCGCATCACGAGGGCGATCAGGAACGCCACGGCGACCACGACCGTGGCGGCGAGGAAGGTCTCGGCCAGGGCCTTGGTGGTGAGATCCGCCTGCGCGGTGCGGAGCGCCTCCTGATATCCGGGGTCGCCGAGGGGCGGCAGCACCAGGGTGGCGCGGAGCTGATTGAAGCGATGCAATCCCCAGGCGGTGAGTGCGGAGAGGCCGACGCTGAAGCCGATGAGACGGAGCACGATCACGAGGCTGGCGGCCGTGCCGCGCCGGTCGGGCGGGGCCGCGTCGACCACCGCGGCCGCGGTCGGGGCGATCACGAGCCCGAATCCGGCGCCGAGGACGGCGAGCTGCCACGCCATCGCCGGATACGCGGTGGTGGGCTGCCAGCCGAACCCCATGAGCGCGAAGGCGGCGGTGGCTCCGGCGAGCCCCCACAGCACCGGCGGCCGGTACCACCACCGTTCCGTGAGACGCCCGCCGAGGTAGGAGGTGATCGCCATCGCCACCGTGAGTGCGCTCAGGATCCATCCCGCGATCACGGCGGCCCGTTCCACATCCAGTTCGATGACGTTGACGAAGAGGGGCACGTCGACCATGGCGATGACGAGGGCGGCGCCGATGAGGAAGTTGACGGTGACCGCCACCGTGAGGTTGCGACCGCGCAGCAGCGAAGGTTCCAAGATGGGGTCCTCGGTCCGCCGTTGATGGAACCAGAAGGCGGCGGCGGCGAGGACGGCCACCGGGAAGAGCCAGCGGAGCGCTCCGGTGCCGCGGCCGGTGAGTTCCTCCAGCCCAGTGACGCTCTGGATCTCGGCTCCACCGAGGAGGGCGAGGTCGAGGGTGACGAGCGCGGTGGTGAGCAGCGCGGCGCCGGTCCAGTCGATCCGGCTCCGCCGGACGGGACGGTCGAACGCGGCCAGAGCCCACCACGCGGCGCACATCCCCACGATCGCCATCGGGATGTTGAGGTAGAACTGCCAGCGCCACGACAGGAACCGCACCAGCATCGCCCCGTAGAGCGGTCCCCATACCCAGCCGAGTGTGTCGACCGCGCCCAGCACACCGAGGGCGCGGGCCCGGCCCCGTTCCTCGTAGACGTCGGCCACCACCGCCATGCCGACCGGCACGAGCGCCCCGCCGCCGAGCGCGGTGAGGACCCGTCCGAACAGGAACGGCCCG
Source organism: Acidimicrobiia bacterium (assembly GCA_050050155.1). GTDB lineage: Bacteria > Actinomycetota > Acidimicrobiia > Spongiisociales > UBA5794 > CAYQEC01. Next base: position 1,655 of record JASFUV010000036.1, read on the forward strand.
ATCGAATGCGTCATCGGGATGATGATCGATCCCGTCAGGAAGAGGCCGAGGGCCGCCAGGTACACCCGGCGCCGTCCCACCACGTCGCTGAGACGGCCCATGAAGGGCATCACCGCCACATAGGCGATCAGGTAGGCGTTGACGATCCAGGCCGTGTCGTCGAGTCCGTCGGGGAGGACGACGCCGAGGTCCCGGACGATCGCCAGCAGCATGGTCGCCACGACGGTGAGGTCGTCGGCGGCCACGAACACCCCGAACGCGACGACGGCGAGCACGACCCGCGGGGACGGGGAGCGCGTCACGCGGTCATCCCCCGTCGGGGAGGTCGGGCGGGGTGATCTCGACGTCGGCCCCGTAGTCGAAGAAGGCGAGCGTCCAGTCGCTGAGGTCACCGCGGTAGGAGGTGGGGAACGACACGTCGGTGACTTCGCCGGTGGTGGCGTCGACCCACAGGTCGAGGAGGGGACTCTGGCCGGACACCATGCCGGCGGTGATCACCGCCACCCGTTCCTGATCGGCGGTCCCTTGCAGGTGGTAGCGGCCGTCCTCCGTCCCTTCCCCGACCAGGGTGACGCCGGTGAGGCCGCCTGCGAGGAGGGGGCGCCATCCCACCGCGGGGTCGAACAGGGTCGCCGGATCGAACGTGTAGCCGATCGGGGCCGGTTCCCATGCCCCGGTGACGGGGTTGGAGAGCCACGTCTCGCCTTCGATGGCCACCGCCCCGATCTGGGTGGTGACCCCGCCGGCGTCGATGGTGACGACCGCCTCGGCGGAACCCGGCGTGGCGTAGCGCCCTTCGGCGGAGACGAAGGCGAGCAGGTCGGAGTCGTCGATGTACACGGGGGCCCCGGTCCGCTCGATGGTGAAGCGCACGGTGTCGACGGCGCCCATGGCGGTGGCGGCAGCGTCGAGGATGGTCGCGGCGTCGGGCGGCAGGGTCGTCCCTCCGCCGGAGTCGCTCGCGCAGCCGGCCGCCAGCAGCGCGGCGGCGGCGAGCAGGGTGGCGGCTCGGCGCGACATGGGACCTCCTCGGCTCGGACCCCGGTCACGTTACCCGGGCGGTAGCGACCGTGGTCGGCACCATCGCCGCTACGCTCGCCGCGACCGGTGTGGTTCGGGAGGAGCCGATGCGATCGTCGAACGGGCAGGAACCGTCGCCTGTCTGTGCCGTCGCGTCGGGCTGTCTGCTGGGCGAGAGCCCCATCTGGGACGCCGCGGCCGGGCTCCTCTACTGGGTCGACATCGAATGCCGTCGCCTCCACCGTCTGGAGCCGAAGACCGGGGCCACCGCCTCCTGGGAGCTGCCGGAGCAACCCGGCGCGGTTGCGCCGCGTGCCTCGGGAGGCCTCATCATGGTGCTGGAGCACGGCCTGGCGGCCTTCGACCCGGAGCATGGCCGCCTGGAGTGGATGGTGGATCCCGAGCCGGAGTATCCCCACAACCGGTTCAACGACGGGAAATGCGACCGCCAGGGCAGATTCTGGGCGGGCTCGATGCACGCGACCGAACCGAAGCGTGCCACCGGCAACGTCTACCGGTTCGATCACGACGGCGGCGTGCACCGCGTCATCGCCGGCGTCGGTATCCCCAACACCTTCGCATGGAGTCCCGACGGAGCCACGATGTACCTGGCGTCGACTCTGGAGCAGGTCATCTACGCCTTCGACTACGACACCGTCACCGGCGCCATCGGGAACCGCAGGGTGTTCGCCACCACCCAGGGCGACGACGCCATGCCCGACGGGTCGACGGTGGATGCGGAAGGGTTCCTCTGGAACGCCCAATGGGACGGATGGCGGGTGGTTCGCTACGCCCCCGACGGCTCCGTGGACCGCATCGTGGCGATGCCGGTACAGCGGCCCACCAGCTGCATGTTCGGCGGTGACGACCTCTCCACCCTCTACGTCACCTCGGCCCGCACCGGCCTCTCGCGTCGCAGGATGCGGCCTCAACCCCTTGCAGGAGGTATCTTCTCGGTCCAGGCCGGTGTCTCCGGCCTCCCCGAGGCTCCGTTTGGAGGGTGAGCGCATGAACGACCGCGTGGTGCGATACGAGGTCGACGGTGTCACCGCCGCCATCGATCTCGACAGCGGATGCCGTCTCGCCTCGTTGCAGGTGGCCGGGACGGAGCTGCTCGTCACGTCGAATGCCCGCCCGATGTATTGGGGCTGCTACCCGATGGCGCCATGGCCCGGTCGCACTCGCCATGGGGAGTTCTCGTTCGGAGGGGTGCGGCACGTGCTGCCCCGCAACCTCGAGGGTCACGCGGTGCACGGCACCGTGTTCGATCAGCCGTGGGAGGAGGAGGGCGGCGGTTGGTTCCGCTGCGATCTCGGGCCGGCGTGGCCGTTCCCGGGCTCGATCCGCCAGCACGTGGCGTTGGACCGCGGGTCGCTGACGCTGCGTCTCGAGGTGCACAGCGCCGACGGGCCGATGCCGGCAGAGTGCGGCTGGCATCCGTGGTTCCGGCGCGACCTCGGTGCGGGTCCGGTGCGGCTCGACTTCGCCCCCGGGTTCATGCTGGAGCGCGACGGGGAGATGATCCCCACCGGGGCGCGGCTTCCGGTGTCTCCCGGCCCGTGGGATGACTGCTTCGGTGACGTCGCCTCGCCTCCGGTGCTCACGTGGCCGGAGGGGATCCAGATCACGCTGACCTCGACCTGCGAGTACTGGGTGGTGTACAGCGAGCCCGAGCATGCGGTGTGCGTCGAGCCGCAGACGGCGGTGCCCAACGCCCTCAACGGTGAGCCGTTCGTGGCGCGTCCGGGCGCGCCACAGGTGGCGGAGACCACCTGGACCTGGCGGGCCACCCCCTGACCGGCGGCGCGGCGGAGGGAGCGGGCGGGCACCCGGCCGATCCGTCGTCCCGGTAGCGTCTCTTCTGTGCGGCGCGCCGAAGCGCATCCGGACCGGAGGAGGAAGCACGGAATGGACATCATCCTCATCCCCGGCCTGTGGCTCGACGGATCCTCGTGGGCGGCCGTCGTCCCGGCCCTCGAGCAGGCCGGGCATCACGCCCGTCCCCTCACCCTCCCGGGCATGGGGCCGGCGGACCGGGACCGTGGCGGCGTCGGCCTGCAGGATTGCGTCGACGCCGTAGTGGCGGTCATCGATGCGTCGCCGTCCCCGGTGATGCTCGTGGGACACTCGGCCGGATGCGGCATCGGGCATGCCGCGGTCGACGCCCGACCCGAGGAGGTGGCGGCGGCCGTGTACGTGGCGGGATTCCCGACCGGCACCGGCCGGCCGGTGGCGTCAGGATTCGCGGTCGTCGCCGGCGGGATCCCCCTCCCGGAGTGGTCGGCGTTCGAGGACGGGGACCTCGCCGGGCTCGACGCCGACCTCCGCCGCGAGTTCCGCCGCCGGGCGATTCCCTCCCCGGGCCGGCTCGCCACCGACCTCCAGCATCTCCGTGACGAACGGCGCTACGAGGTTCCGGTCACGGTGGTGGCCACCGACTTCACCAGCGACATGCTGCGCGGCTGGATGGAGAAGGATCTCGAGGCGGTCCGCGAGCTCGCCATGATCCACGACGTCGTCTCCCGGGATCTGCCCACCGGGCACTGGCCGCAATTCTCCCGGCCCGACGATCTGGCCGCGATCGTCCTCGAGGTGGCGGCCGGCGCCGCCGGCGGCGATTCCCCGGCCTGAAGGGGCCGGCTCAGCCCTCGGTCCAGCCGCTCCAGGCGTTGAGCTCCGTGGTGAGGCGGCGCACCTGATCGATGCGTTCCAGCACGAAGGCGTCGACGTCCACCGGATCCAGGAGGAGACCGGCCCGGGTCTGCCACCGCTGCGCCACCACGTCGGGCGACTCGCCGGTGAGGATGGCGGCGGCTTGCGCCGCCCCGCCCATGGCGACCAGCTCGGCGGTGGCCGGGACCGACACCGCTCGTCCGGAGAAGCGCTGGGCCACCCGCTGCCACACGGGGCCCTTCGCGCCGCCTCCGATGAGCACCAGCGGCGCCGCCGGGTCGAGACCCGAGGAGTGGCGGTCGATGACATCGAGGGCGGCGAGGAGCGAAACGGCGGCTCCCTCGTAGGCGGCGAGCAGAATCTCCTGCGGGGTGGAGGCGTGCCGCAGGCCGGCGATGGTTCCGGCTGCGTCCGGCAGGTTGGGAGTTCGTTCACCGTCGAGGAAGGGCAACATGACGACGTCGGTGTGCTCGGCGGCGTCGCCACGATCGAGCCCGAGCCACGCCGCGACCCGATCGACGGCGAGGGTGCAGTTCAAGGTGGCGGCGAGGGGGAGGAACCGGCCGGTGGCGTCGGCGAAGCCGGCCACCGTTCCGGAGGGGTCGACGACTCTGCGCTCGGACACCGCATAGGCGGTCCCGGAGGTCCCGAGACTGATGACGGGAACCCCGGGTGCCAGCCCGAGCCCGACCGCGGCTCCCATGTTGTCTCCGGTGCCGGGCCCGACCGGGATGCCGCGGGGAAGGCCCAGCTCCGCCGCTTCGTCGCCGGTCTCGCCGGCGGCGTCGCCGGGGCCGAGCACGTCGGGGAGGAGAGAGCGGTCCAGCCCGATGGCATCGAGGTGCAGCACCTCGTCGACGTAGTCGCCGGTCTTGGTGGACCACCACGCCGATCCGGAGGCGTCACCCCGGTCGGTGGCGCCGTGGCCGGAGAGTCGTTCCGTCAGGTAGTCGTGGGGGAGACGGATCGCCTTGGTGGCGGCGGCGACGTCCGGTTCGTGGCGTCGCAGCCACGCCCATTTGGTGGCCGTGAACGACGCCACCGGCACCACACCCACCGTCTCGGCCCACACGTCCGGGCCGCCGAGGGCGTCGATCAGCTCCAGGGCCTCGGGGGCGGACCGGATGTCGTTCCACAGCATGGAGGGGCGGAGGGGGCCGTCGTCGCCGAGGACCACAAGACCGTGCTGCTGGCCCGCGACGGAGATGGCGGCGACCTCCCCGGCGCGACCGGTGGCCGCCAGGGCGGTCTTCAGCGCGTGCCACCACACCTCGGGGTGGGTCTCACGAGCTCCACCGGTCCCGGTGACGTCGTGTTCCGCCTTGCCGGTTGCCACCACCGTCCCGTCGTCGACATCGACGATGAGGGCCTTCGTCGATTGGGTGGAACAGTCGATACCTGCGACGAGCCGTTGACTCACGAACATGCTCCCTGTTGGCGTCGGGCCGTATCGTACGGCACGGGACGTGGCCCGGCGCGACCGAGGCTTCAGGGGTGGGAGCGGCGAGGGCCGGCGGGGATTGAGGGCGCACGGAACGGCACACCGGGAGTCGATCCGGTGGGGGAGCCGCTCACCAGCGGCGGTCGCTACTCGTCGGCGACGTAGCGGTCGATGCGCTCGTGAACGGTCCGCATGATCTGGACCTCGAGGTCACGAAGAACCCGGGCGATCGCCAGTTCGTCGGTGATGGGCGTGCTGGCGCTTCGCGTCACCGAGGCGCGAGCCTCGGCCGTGAATTGCGTCGTCGGGAGCTCCAGGGTGGCGCTCGCGCCGACTTCGGTGGCATCTTGGTCGAGTTCGATCATGACCGGGATGGTCAGTGACATGGATCGGCTCCTCTCGGCCCGCCTTGCGGCGGTGGCATTCCGTTCTCCATCGTCCACTACGCACCAGTTCTTGAGATAGTGCCGAAGGTCACAGCGGTGGGTGACTTCGGGGGGACTTCCGTTCCCGCCATCCGTCACAGCGAGGTCATGCCGTCATCACGTCGAGGTCACCTGGGTCCGGTACCGTCGCCACGGTTCGGTGGCAAGCGCCACCGAGGGGAGGAAGGGTGCCATGACGCCGTCCACCGGGTGCGTACGGAAGAGATGGGAAGGGGATCGGCGGATCGCGCGCCACCGGCTACGCCGCGAGCGTAGGATCGGGTCGTGGGGCTCCACTCGGTCGTGCACCGTCCCGTTGGGACGGCGGCGCGGGTGGTGGACGAGTGCCCGGCTGATTCGGTCCGGCCGGCACATGGAGAAGGGATGATGCACATGCTCCGAGTTCGCGGTACCAACCGTCCTGCCGGCCTGCTGCTGGCGCTGGCCCTGCTGACGTCGCTGTTCACCGCGGTGGTGGCGGCGCCGGCCTCCGCCGGTGCCGGACCGTCGGTGTTCGTCAACGAGATCCACTACGACAACGACAGCACCGACGCGGGTGAGGCGGTCGAGATCGCCGGCCCGGCCGGCACCGACCTCACCGGGTGGAGTGTGGCGCTGTACACGGGCAGCAACGGCACGGTGTACGCCACGATCACCCTCTCCGGGACGCTCCCCGATCAGGACAACGGCTTCGGAACGCTGGCGTTTCCTCACGCCGGTATCCAAAACGGTGCTCCGGACGGCCTGGCGCTGGTCGACGACACCGCCGCCGTCGTGCAGTTCCTCTCCTACGAGGGCGCCTTCGCCGCCACCGACGGTCCTGCCTTGGGCATGACCTCGACGGACATCGGGGTGTCCGAGGCCTCCAGCAGCCCGGTCGGTGACTCGCTGCAACTCACCGGATCCGGCTTCACCTACGACGACTTCACCTGGGCGGACTCCGCCCCCAACACCTTCGACGCCGTCAACACCGGCCAGACCTTCGACGCCACCCCGGTGATCCTCGCCGACCCGGTGATCAACGAGTTCGTCGCCAACACCACCGGAACCGACACCAACGAGTACCTCGAGGTCTCCGGAGACCCGGACGGCAACTACGCCGCCTTCACCATCCTCGAGATCGAGGGTGACAGCTCCGGGCCCGGCGTCGTCGACGGGGTGTTCCCGGTC
>JASFUV010000037.1:0-8192 GCA_050050155.1 Acidimicrobiia bacterium
GCGCGGCGGCCGTGTCCACCACCATCCGGGCGGTCCGGGTGGCGTCTCGCCAGCGACCCTGATCGACCAGGATCTGGGGAACCTCGGGATGGGCGGCGAGCCACTGCCAGATCGGCTTGGAGGTGGGGATCCCCCCGAAGCGCAGGATCGCCTCGGGGACGAGACGGTCGAGCAGACCGGCGCCCGCCAACAGGTCGCCGTTGGCGACGACGTGGCTCAGGTCGTGGGCTCCGTGACGCACGCCCGAGAGCGGATCGGCGAGGACGGGGAAGTCACCGGCGGCGGCGAGGGCGGCGCAGGCTGCCGCCAGTCCTTCCTCTTCGCCGGGTCCGACCAGCACGACGGTGCGGTGGCCCGAGACGAGGTCGGCGATGGCTGCCAGATCGGCGTCGACCGGCGCCGCGGGGGCCGCGCCCATGAGCCGTGGCGCCGGCGCCGGGAGCGGTCCCGGGGGACCGTCGGCGAGAGGCTCCCGGAATGGGAGATTGAGGTGGACCGGCCCGGCCGGCGGCCGGACGGCAACCGACCAGGCGTGGGCGGCGAGACCGGGGACGGCGGCGACGGTGGCCTCGTCGGGGACCCCGGCGTCGTGGAACCAGCGCACGGCGCCTCCGTACAGCCCGATTTGGTCGATCGTCTGTGGAGCGCCTACGCCTCGCAGCTCCGGGGGCCGGTCGGCCGTGAGCACCAGGAGGGGGACCCCGGCGGCGGATGCTTCGGCCACGGCAGGGGCGTACTCGGCGGCGGCGGTGCCGGACGTGGAGATCACCGCGGCGGGGATCCCCGTGGCTTTCGCGATCCCGAGGGCGATGAAGCCGGCGGAGCGTTCGTCGTGGATCGACCAGTCGGTGATGTCGGGATCGGCGGCGAAGGCGGCGGCGAGGGGTGTGTTGCGGGACCCGGGTGAGACGCAGGCGTTGCGGAGTCCGAGGGAGGCGAGGCTCGACGCCAGCGCCGCGCAGAAGGTCGCGTTGGGGTGTTCCATCGCGTCCGAGGTTACCCAGCCGCCGCGGTGCGGCGCGTCGCTGCCGGTCACATTCCCAGATCTCGACACTGCGCGAGTATTGTTCTATGATTACTAGAACAATGTTGTTGCGTCTCGACACCACCAGCGATGCGCCGATCTACGCCCAGATCGCGGCCGCGGTCCGGCGCGCCATCGCCGACGGCGAGCTGGCACGGGGAGACCGACTCCCCCCGGCCCGAGACCTGGCACGGGCCCTCGACGTCAACATGCACACCGTTCTGCGAGGGCTGGCGGTGCTCCGCGACGAGGGGACGATCGAGATGCGTCGCGGCCGCGGGGCCATCGTCGCAAGTGACGCCGTCCGCAGCGGTCTGGTGCGCCTCGTCGGCGAACTCGTCGCCGAGGCCCGGCGCAACGGGATGAAGCCCGGCGAGATACTCGCCCTGGTCGAAGAGGAGCTGAGATGAACGGACGCTGGTGGACGACGGCGGTGGCGATACCGGCCGCCATGCTGGGAGCCCTCGTGGTGATCCCGCTGAGCTTCGCCGGTGACCTCCCTGATCCCCTCGCTGTCCACTGGGGACCCGGCGGCGCCCCCAACGGGTCGCTGGCCAAGTGGGGCCTGGTGGCGGTGGTCGCCGCCCTCTTCACTCTCATCTGGCTCGTCTCGCTCGCCGCCCACCGCGGCGGCACCCTGCTGGCTCCGGTGGCGGCCGTGCTCTACTTCCTCGGCGGGATGCTGATCGCCGTCATGGTGACGACCCTGCTCGCCAACCGCGGCGCCGCCTCGTGGACGGACGCCTCCCACATCGGATTGGGGTCCGTCGCCCTGGTCATCGGCATCGGCCTCGTCGGCGGCGTCATCGGGTGGGTGCTGGCAGGAGGACACGACAACGTCTTCCCGGTGACCGAGCAGGAGTCCCACCTCCCCACGATCGACCTCGACGCCGACGACGTGGGCGTCTGGACCTCGGCCGGAGTTTCACTGTGGGTTCCCATCCTCGGGCTGGCCGGCGTCGTGGCCGCGCTCGTCCTGCAGGGCGGAACCGGCATCCTGCTCGGGATCGTCGGCCTCGTGCTGCTGGCCGTCGCCGCGGTCCAGGTCGTCGTCGGCCCCGAAGGCATCACCATCGGTCTCGGCTGGTGGGGCTGGCCGCGGCGTCAGATTCCGTTCGATGAGATCGCCCGCGCCGAGGTCCTCCACGTCGAGCCGCTCTCTTACGGGGGATGGGGCTACCGCATCGTCGCCAGCAGAGTCCTCACCAACGCCCGCGCCATCGTGGTGCGCCGGGGCCCGGGGATCCGGTTGGTGCGGGAAGACCGCCCCGACCTCATCGTCACCGTCGACGACGCCGAACGTGGCGCCGGCCTCATCAACGAGCTGCTGCGGCGGCGCGGGACGCTGCACGTCGTCTGAGCGTTACAGCACCAGCCCGAGCGCGAGCAGGCCCGCCACCACGATCTGGAGCCGCGCCGTGCCCTGCAGCACGCCGATGAGCGGCGGCCCCGCCGTCTCCGTCGCCAGCACCCGGACGAGGGGAACCGCGAGGGCGATGGAGGCGAGGGCGAGCAGCGTCCACGCCGGGAACACCCCGGCGACGACCGCCACCACCACGGTGAGGAACGGAAGCCCCAGCACCACGCCGTAGAGGGCCCGGGCCGGGCCCCGTCCCAGGATGACGGCGAGGGTGCGCTTTCCGGTGCGCCGGTCGCTGTCGATGTCACGTACGTTGTTGGCGACGAGGATGGCCGTGGCGAGCGCTCCCATCACCACCCCGGCGTACCAGGCGTCGGCCGGGGCGGTGCGGTCGAAGACGAACCGGGTCCCCACCGTCGCCACCAAGCCGAAGAACACGAACACGAACACCTCGCCGAGGCCGCGGTAGCCGTACGGCACCGGGCCGTTGGTGTACCCGAGCGCCGCCAGCAGCGAGGCGATCCCGATCACCAGGATCCACGGGCCCGCCAGCCAGGTCAGGTACACGCCGGCCCCGGCGGCGAGACCGAAGGCCACCGCGATGCCGGTCCACATCTGGCGGGCCGACAGCAGCCCGGTGGCCACCGCCCGCGTCGGTCCGATACGACCTTCGTCGTCGACCCCTCGCCCGGCGTCGGCGACGTCGTTGGCGAAGTTGACCCCCACCTGGATGCAGAGGGCGGCGAACAGGGTCACCCCGAACCCGTCCCACCGGAAGACCCCGTCGCGCACCGCCAGCGCCGTTCCCACCACCACCGGGGCGACCGCCGCCCACAAGGTGGGGGGCCGCGCCGCCAGCACCCACGCCCGCACTGTCACCGAGGCACCCGGCCGGTCATCAGAAATGCCACGGGAAGGGCGAGTAGTCCGGATCGCGCTTCTCGAGGAAGGCGTCGCGGCCCTCGGCGGCCTCGTCGGTGCCGTAGGCGAGGCGGGTGGCCTCGCCGGCGAAGAGCTGCTGGCCCATCAACCCGTCGTCGGGGAGGTTGAAGGCGTACTTCAGCATCCGTTGTGCCGTCGGGCTCTTGGCGGTGATCTCGGCGGCCCATTCCAGGGCCACCGCCTCCAAGTCGGCGTGGGGCACCACCGCGTTCACCATGCCCATCTCGAAGGCCTCCTGTGCCGAGTAGTCCCTCCCGAGGAAGAAGACCTCCCTGGCTCGCTTCTGGCCGATCTGGCGGGCCAGCAGCGCCGATCCGTACCCTCCGTCGAAACTGGCGACGTCGGCGTCGGTCTGCTTGAACACGGCGTGCTCCTCGGAGGCGAGCGTCAAGTCGCACACGACATGGAGTGAGTGGCCGCCGCCGACCGCCCATCCCGGAACGACCGCGATCACCACCTTGGGCATGGTGCGGATGAGGCGCTGCACCTCGAGGATGTGGAGCCGGCCCAGGCGGGCGGCATCGTTGCCTTCCTCGTCCTCGTAGCGGTAGCCGTCGGCGCCGCGGATGCGCTGGTCGCCGCCGGAGCAGAACGCCCAGCCCCCGTCCTTGGGGGAGGGGCCGTTGCCGGTGAGGAGCACGCAGCCCACGTCGGGGGTGGTGCGGGCATCGTCGAGGGCGGCGTACAGTTCATCGACCGTGCCCGGCCGGAATGCGTTGCGCACCTCGGGCCGGTCGAAGGCGATCCGGACCGCCCCCACCCCGACGGCGCGGTGGTAGGTGATGTCCTCGAACGCGAAGCCGGGCACCTGCTCCCACGCCGTGGGGTCGAAGATCTCGGACATCATGGGTGCGTCTCCGTCGCTCGGTGCTGCTGGGCTCGGGACAGCGATACTGTAGCGATCGCCATGGTGCACCACCGAGCAGAGACCGACTGGCTGGCCGCGGCCGCGGCACGGACGCCGGAGGCGCACGCCCTGATCGACGACGGCGGAGCGGCGGTGACCTACCGGGACCTCGACGCGCTCGCGTCGGCGGCGTCCCACCGTCTGCACGCCATGTTCGGCACCGTCCCGGCTTCCACGATGGGCTTCGCCCCCCGCCACGTCCGCACCGACCTGGTGGCTGCCTTGTGGGGGGCGTGGCGTCTCGGGGCGGCGGCGTTCGTCGTCGACCCCGAACTCCTCACCCAGGGCCGCGGCGCCGATCGCGCCCGTCTCGAGCGGGAGGCACCCGCCTTCATCGCCGGGCTCGACCTCGCACCGGGCGATCCGGCGCCCCGGGTGATCCCGGCGCCCGATCAGCTCCACACCGTTCTGCTCACCTCCGGGAGCCGCGGCGAGCCGCGACCGGTGCGCCTCACCCACGGCAACGTCGCCAACGCCGTGCGGGCCTCCCGGGCTCGGATCGGCAACGACGCCTCCGACCGCTGGCTGCTCACCCTGCCCGTGTTCCACGTCGGTGGGCTCTCGGTCCTGTGGCGCTGCGCCGAGGCCGGCGGCACCGTGGTGATCCACGACGGCTTCGACGCCGCCCGGGTGGCCGGGGCGATGCGCCACGGAGACGTCACCGTCGCCAGCCTGGTGCCGACCATGCTGCACCGTCTCCTCCGCACCGATCCCGGGCCGTACCACGGGGTCCGTGCGGTGCTGGTGGGGGGCGCGCCGCTGAGCCGGGCGCTGCAGGACCGGGCCCGCGACGCCGGCCTGCCCGTCGTTCCCACCTATGGGATGACCGAGGCCTGCTCCCAGGTCGCCACCGCCGTTCCCGGCGATCCCGGCGGCGAGGAGGGGACGGTAGGGCCGCCCTTGGATGGGATCGAGGTCACCATCGTCGACCCGGCCGGCAACGAGGTCCCCCAGGGATCGGCCGGCGAGGTTGTCGTCGCCGGCCCGTCCATATCGCCCGGGTACCTGGGCGAGCCGGCCCGGGAAGGCCCGCACCACACGGGCGACCTGGGGCGCATCGACGCCGCGGGACGGCTTGTCGTGCTGGGGCGGCGCGACGACGTCATCGTGACCGGAGGCGAGAAGGTACTCCCGGCCGCGGTCGAGGCGGTGCTCGAAGCGCATCCCGCCGTCGACCGGGTGGCGGTGGTCGCCGTCCCCGACGAGGAGTGGGGAACCCGGGTGACGGCGGTCGTCGCCGCCACCGAGGACATCGAGCCGGCCGCCCTGAAGGCATGGGCCCGAGAACGCCTGGCCCGTCACGCCGTGCCCAAAGGCTGGCTCGTCGTCCCCGAACTCCCGCTGCTCGCCAACGGGAAGATCGACAGGGAACGTGCCGCCGCCCTCGGCCACGCCGCCCTTCCGGCGGAGTGACGGCTACCCGAGACCCAGGTTGCGCAAGAAGGCCTCGCTGGAGGGCTCCCGGCCGAGGAACGCCCGCAGATGATCCATGGCGTCGCGGGATCCGCCCATGGCGAGCACCTCCCGCCGGTAGCGGGCGCCCACCTCCGGGTCGGTGACCCCGGCCTCCTCGAACATCGAGAACATGTCGTCGCCGTAGACCTTCGCCCACAGGTATCCGTAGTAGCCGGCGTCGTAGCCGCCCATGAGATGCCCGAAGCTGGCAGGGAAGAAGGTGCCCTCGTGGAAGGGAAGCAGCGTCAACCGGTAGCTCTCCCGGTAGGCGGCGTCGAGGTCGACCGGATCGGCCGTGGCGTGCAACAACAGGTCGAGTTTCCCCAGGAACAGCTGGCGCATCGTGGCAAGGCCGACGTTGAGGTCACGGGCCGCGACGAGGCGTTCCACGAGATCGGCGGGAATCGGCTCCCCGGTCTCGTGGTGGCGGGCGAATCGGGCCAGCACCTCCGGCCGCCACATCCAATGTTCCATGATCTGCGACGGCGCCTCGACGAAGTCCCACTCGGTGTCGAACCCGGCGAAACGGATGAGGTCGACGGTGGTGAGGCAGAAGTGGAGGATGTGCCCGAACTCGTGGAACAAGGTGAGCGCCTCGCCGTGCTTGAGGAGCGAGGGGCTGTCCTCGGTCGGTTTGGTGAGATTGGCGACGATGGCGGCCACCGGGGTCTGGTACCCCCCGTCGGGGAGGGCACGGCCGTAGCCGAGGGGGAAGGCGGCGGCATGGCCGTACTTCCCCTCCCGCGGGAACAGGTCGGCGTAGAAGTAGGCGCGCGGCGTGCCCGATCCTGCGTCGCGGATCTCATAGAGCGTCACGTCCGGATGCCACGCCGCCGCGTCGGGCACCTGGTGGTACTCGAGGCCGAACACGTCGCCGGTGACGGCGAACATGCCTTCCAGCACCAGCTCCAGCGGGAAGTAGGCGGCCACCTCATTGGGGTCGATTCCGAAGTCGCGGCGACGCTGCTCGTTGTCGTAGTAGGTCCAATCCCACGGCTGGAGCCCCGCGACGTCGTCGGCGGACGCCAGGTCCGCGAGTACCGCCAGCTCGGCCTCGGCCTTGCGGCGCAGCCCGGGAACGAGACTCTGATAGAAGGCCTCCACCGTCTCCGGTGTCTTCGCCATCTTCACTTCCATGGAGCGATGGGCCCAGGTGGGGACCCCGAACAGTGCGGCGATGCGCTGGCGCACCTCGACCGCCTCGGCCAGCAGCGGCCGGTTCTGCTCCACCGCGCGGTTCCAGAACTTGAACTGGAGCTGCCGGCGCAGGTCACGGCGCCGTGCCTGCTGCATGAACGGCATGTAGTCCGGGTACGCCATCGTCACCAGGAAGGTGCCCTCTTCGGAGCCGGGACGGAGCCGACGCACGTAGTCGTCGGGGAGCCCTTCGAGGTCCTCGGCGGTCACCTCGATGGCGTCCTCCCACTCGTCGAGGTTGTTGCCGAAGGCGACCTGCAGCTCGATGAGGCGCTGATTGAGTGCCTGGAGGGTGTCACGGTCGCCGTCGCTCAACTCGTGGCCGGCCCGCCGCAGATCGCGCATCCAGAAGGTGAGGAGGCGGGCCGCGGTGCCGCTGAGCGCCGCCGCATCGTCGGTCTCCGAGAAGTCGCGGATCGCCTCGTAGAGGTCGCGGCGGAAGATGAGGTCGTTGCCCCATTTCGCCAGGCGCTCCTCGACCTCGACGGCCTTGGCCCGAACCTCGGGATCGGGATGGACCCTGGCCATGAACGAGCTCGGGCCGTAGGCGTCGGTGAGCACCGCCGACACCTCCTCGAGCGGCTGCAACGTGGAGGCGAAGGTGCGGGGCGCCGCGGCACCGACCATGGTCGAGATGAGTGTCTCGGCGTCGGCGATGGCCTGCTCGGCGACGGCGGCGACCGATGCGGCGTCGATGGAGGTGTAATCGTGGAGCATGGGCGGCGAGGCTAGGAGACTCCCGGGCAAACCACCAGCGGTCGGAGGGCGACCGCGGCGCCTGTCACGGCCGGGCGACACCGACCGAGACGTAGAGGGCCTTGTGGTCCGAGCCAAAATCGGGGCCGAGGAGGCGGTTGATGGTGGTGAGCTCGGGGCTGAGCAGCAGATGGTCGATCGGGATCTGGAGGAAGAACGGGAGATGGCCGGGCCACGACGCCTGGTACCCGAAGCCGTCGAGCGAATCCCGCAGGTCCGCCTCCGAGGAGAGGGAGCGGAAGGCGTGCGACCACGGCGTAGCGTTGAGATCGCCGACCACGATCACCGGCAGGGTCTCGGCGGCGGCGAGCCGGGCGACAGCCGCGAGCACGTCGTCGCGGGCCGCGGCGCCGCTGGAGGAACTCGGGGCCCTGGCATGGACCGCGTACACCACGACGTCCTGGGCGCCGATCGATGCGACCACCCGCAGCACGCTGTCGCGCACCTCCCCGATCCGCAACAGCTCGACCGGGAGGTCCTCACGGGACAGCATCGTGATCCCGTAGCTGCGGTCGGCGGGGATCTCGGAGCGAACCTCGTACCCGGAGAGG
>JASFUV010000038.1:0-7922 GCA_050050155.1 Acidimicrobiia bacterium
TCCGTATGCGAATTGGGCGCTGAGGCCCTGGGCGATGAGCCACAGGTTGGTGCGGCGCCGGAACAGGGCGGGGATCTGCGCGACGTCGATGCGGTGCGGGTACGGCTCGCCCGCCTGGTGCAGGCGTTGCAGCGCCGGTTCCCGAAAGCCGCGGGGCGCCGAGAACGTGAACAGGTACAACACCGCGAATCCCGCTCCCAGCAGGGCGATGAGCCGGAGCGGGGCGCCGAAGTCGTCTGCGCCGAGCTGGCTCGCCACCAGGCCGCCCGCCACCGCGCCGAGTCCCTCGGCGAGCCCCCAGAAGCTCATGGCGAGGCCCCGGTGCCGCGGCGAGACGAAGTCGCTGATCACCGAGAACCCGACCGAGGCGATCGCCCCCAGCCCGGCGGCGGTGACGATCTGCCAGGTGAACAGCTCCCGGTAGGTGCCGGCGCCGGCGCTGAGGAACGTGCCGAGTGCCCACACCAGCGTGCCTCCGAACAGGAGGCGCTTGCGATCGGAACGATCTCCCCAATACCCCCAGGCGACCGCGGTGAGGGCGGCGAGCAGGATGACGGTGGCCGTCATCACCCCGATGGCGGTTTCGGATGTGTGGAGCGCCGCAGATACGGGCAGCACCATCTGCGGGATGGCGGCGATGGCGGCGTTGTCGAGCGACGCCAGGGTCACGAACACCACGATCGTGACCGTGAGGTGGATGCGCCCTCCCCACCACGTTGGACGCCGACGACCAGTCATGGCGTCGCATTCTCGCGGGTCGCCACCGCTGCCCGCGGTGGGCCTCTCACGAGGTGAAGCGGCGGGCGAGGCGCCGCAGGTTGCCCCGCCACACCACGGTGAGGATGCGCGCTCCCACCAGGGCTCCCAGCGGACCGCCCAGGTACCAGGGGAAGCGCAGCCGTTCCCGCCAGGTGAACCGGGTGGCGTCGTCCGTCTCCTCGTCGAGGACGAACTCGCCGCTCCCGGTGACCAGGCCGGTGTGACGGACCGCCATGCGGCGGGGCGGCTCCCACGCCACGAACTCCATGACGTCGGTGACCCGGAACGGTCCGAGCCTGGTGACGACCGCGATGCGGGTCCCGGCGCCGCTGCGCTGCTCCGAGAGGAACGTGAGGGCGGCGGCATCGGCCATCCACTCGACGTGGGAGTCGAGCCGGGACAGGTCGTCCCAGATGCGGGAGGCCGGTGCAGCGATGAGGCGGCTCACCTCGACGCGCGCCACAGGCGCCTCCTGGGCTCGGCCGTGCCCCGGCGCCGCCCCCGGTCCTCCCGGGTGGGGAACTCATGCGCGACGGAGGGCGGGTCCCACATACTGGCGGGAGCCTACCGGACCGGGCGGCTCGGCTCACCGCCGGCGTCGGCATAGAATCGCCCGGAGGAATCGGAGGAGGGTCGTTGGAGGAGCCTGCGGAGGGATACGCGTCCTTGCGGGACCGCGTCATGGGAGAGCGCGGGGTCGTCATGGTGGTCGGCGGCACCGACACCGGGAAGACGACGATGTCCCGCTACCTGCTGGAGGGCGCCGTCGAGGAGGGCCTTTCGGCCGCCTTCATCGACGCCGATATCGGCGTCTCGACCGTCGGCCCGCCTGCCTGTGCCGGCCTCCGCTGGGTGCGCAGCGGCGACGACCTCGCCAACCTCGGCGACGCCGACGAGCTGAGATTCGTCGGCTCCACCGAGCCCCGCGGGGTGCTCCTGCCCCACGTGGTCTCGACGGCCACCTTGGTCGAGATCGCCCGCCAGGAGGCCGACTTCATCGTGCTCGACACCACCAGCGTCGTGTCCGGGGTCCTGGGCCAGACCCTCAAGTACCACCTGATGGAGGTGTGCGCCCCGGCCCTGGTGATCGTGATGCAACGCGGCCAAGAGATGGAGCCCGTCATCGGCATGCTGCGCCGTTTCCTGTCGGCCCGGATCGCCAAGGCGGCGCCGCCTCCCGACCTCGTCCCGGCCAGCCCGGTGGACCGAAGGGCCCGCCGCATCGCCTCGTTCCGCCGGGCCCTGGAGCCGCCGCTGCAGCGCTGGCGGGTGCACACCTCGGTGTTCGCTCCCACCCTGCCCGACGGTTTCGACGTCTCCCGCCTCGCCGGCATGCTGGTCGGGGTCCAAGACGGGGAGGGACGGTGCCTCGGGCTGGGCGCCCTCGAGTTCGATCAGGGTGTGGTGCGGGTGGCCACCCACTTCGGGGAGCAGATGAAGGGGCTCCGGCTCGGTTCGCTCCAGATCAACCTCGACACCTACGAGACGACCCGGATCCAGCTCAACGAGTTGATCTTCGGCTTCTGATCCCCAACCCAAGGCAGGGGGGCGGCCCGGACATGCCGAAGCCCAAGGAACCTCCGCAGCCGGTCCCCGCACTTCCCCGAACGAGGTCTGGTTGCTCGAGCCCCTTGGGCTTTGACGTTCCGACCTTACGAACACGCGGTGGGCGATTCAAGTGTCTCGCGCCGGCCGAAGTCCCGCGAAAATGCGGGTCACGAGCCACGATTCCGGCCCTATTTGCGGTTACTTCACCATCGAGGTGACGGGTTCTCCACATTTCCACAGGAATCCACAGGGTCTTGTGCACAACCACGTGTCGACAAGTCCGCCAGGGCTTTTTTTCGCGGCCGGAGGGAGCGGCGGCGGGGGAACGGCCGGGGTGGCGACCCGGGCGTGACGGACCCCCACGGTGGGTCACCTGACCTGAGAATCACCGGCCGGTGATGCCTTGGTAGAGGTCGACGAGATGGGACGCCGTCGTCTCCCACGAGAAGCGGTCGGTGAACTCGATCCCGCCCCTCCCCAGCTTGGTGGCGAGGTTGTCGTCCTCCAGCACCCGAGTGATCGCCTCGGTGTAGGCGGCGGGCTGGTGACCGTCGACGAGGAAACCGGAGCGCCCGTCCTCGACGACGAAGCGGAGCCCGCCGACCGCCGCCGCCACCACCGGGAGGCCACACGCCTGCGCCTCGGCCGCCACCAGCCCGAACGACTCGGAGTGGGAGGGCATGACGAGAACGTCGGCGGCCTGGTAGAAGCGGGCGAGCTGGTCGTGGGGTTGCGGCGGGAGGAAGTGGACCCGCCCGCCGATGCCCCGCGCCACCGCGAGCTCGCGCAACCGGGCGAGCTCCGCATCCCCGTGCGGTCCGCTCGGCCCGCCCACCACCACCAGATGCGGGGGGCGGGCGGTGGCGGTGTCGGGGATGGCGGCGCAGGCGGTGATGGCGACGTCGACTCCTTTCAGGGGCTGGATGCGGCCCACGAAGAGGACGACCGGATCGTCCACCAGGTAGTCGTGAAGGCCGGTCCAGACCCGGGCGGCGTGGCGATCCCCGGGCCGGAACATCACGTGGTCGATCCCGGGCGGTGAGGTGCAGAGACGCTCGGGACGGGCGTCGTAGTGCTCGAGCAGATCGTCATACTCGGCCGGGGTCGAGGCGATGACACAGTCGGAGCGGGCGATGACCTCCTGCTCCGCCATGGTGCGCAGCACCCCGGAGCCCGGCTCACCGGGGCGGCGATTCAGGTCCTTGATCCGTCCCAGAGTGTGGAACGAGTTGGCGAGGGGGAGCTCGAGACGCTCCTTGAGGATCACGCCCGCCCACCCCGACAGCCAGTAGTGACTGTGGAGCACGTCGAACCCGAGCCCGGTGGCGTCGATCCAGCGCAGCGTCTCGTCGGTGAAGTCGCCGATCAGCTCCGGGAGGCGGCGCAGCGGGAGCGGTTCCTGCGGCCCGGCGGTGACGTGGACGACGCGGTACCCGGGCCGGACGTCGACCACCTCCGGGTCGTGTCCGGTGCGGCGGGTGAACACCACCACCTCGATCCCACGGCGCGCGATCGCCTTCGCCACCTCGTTGACGTAGACGTTCATGCCGCCGGCGTCGCCGAATCCGGGGGCCTGCACCGGGCAGGTGTGGAACGAGAGGAAGGCGACCCGCTGGATCACGCCGTCGCTCCGAAGACCCCGTCGAGACGGGAGAGGGGACGGGCCTGGGCGCCGAGCCGGAACTTGTACGGTTCGTTGCCTTTGAGGAAGTCGAAGCGAGGAACCTTGCGCCGGATGGCGTGCTCGATCAGTAGGTGCACCAGCACGATGCCGGGGGAGGCATCGGCCGCCTCCAGCTCGTATGCGGAGTTGTACAAGTAGTAGCCGTCGGCGTCCTCGAACCCGAAGGCGGCCGCCACCGGCGTCCCCGCACCGTCGCGCAGCACGTCGACGACGGCGCCGGCCTCGCGGTGGAGGGCGGCGAAGAACCGTTCCCGGTCGGGTGTCATGAAGCTGCCCTTGTCGCCTCCGGCGCGGCGGTGCATGGCGACGAACGTCTCCACCGCCTCGGCTCCCTCCTCACGGCCCAGGTGCGGGTTCCCGCGGATCGACGCGAACCGGCGCCGCTTGCGACGTACCTCGTGGCGCTGCTTCTTGTCGAGTCCTGCCAGGTAGCGCTCCGGATCGGCGGGCAGATCCAGCACCGCCGCCACCTCGTGGTGTTCGGCCGTGGTGGGCAGCCCCGCAGCCGCGAGGCCGGCGCCGATCGCACCGGCCGCCTCGGCGGGGAGGCTGTCGAATCGGAACGGGGTGCCTGCGGGGACGGCGGCGGCCAGCTCCTCCACCGCGGCCGCGACCTGCGTCCCGAGCGGGCTGTGGTAGTCGGTGAGATCGGGGTCCCCGACGAACTCGAGGCGGCCCGCGTTCCGGTACAGCGGAAGCAGCGCCTCGCTCCGGGCGGCGAACACCATCTCGGCGCCGGGAGGTCGGCAGTGCTCCCACCAGGTGCGGAGGAACCCACGGCGTGGGAACGGGCCGGTGCAGGGCGCCACCGGATCCAGGTCGAATCCCGCCGCCTCCCAGTCGTGGTGAAGATCCATGCCGGTCCCCATGTCGTCCGCCGTCATCCCGCCTGCTCCGGCTCGAGTGAGCCGACGACGCGGCCGCCGCCCCACACCGGGGGCCGGGCGACGTCGCCGAGCGCATCGCATGCCACCTGGGGCAACCATGCGAGGCGCCGCATCCCTTCCATCAGCGCAACCACCGCCACGCCGGACGATCCCTCGTGGCTCTTGGCCGCGATCCCGACGCCGTGCCGCCCGGCGGCGATCAAGCCTTGTGCCCCGACCTTGACCGGACCTCCCCACCATGCCCCGAGGCGCCCGTCGCCCCGGCGGTGATCGGCGACAAGGGCCGGGTAGCGGTGCATCGCGGTGGCGGCGGCCGCGAATCGTGCATCCGCGGTCAGGCGGGCGAAGGCCCGGGCGAGCCCGTGCGGCGTCCCTCGCAAGGTCGGGGCCCCGCACCCGTCGACGCCTACCGGCTCGGGATCGAGGCCGGTCACGTCGGCGACGGCGTCCCGTACCCGGCGCTGCAGCGGATGGGCCGGGTCCAGGTACGTGTCCTCCGGCCAGCCCGCGGCGCGGCAGGCCGCCAGCCAGGCGGCATGCTTGCCCGAGCAGTTGTGGAACAACGGGTGGGGCCGGCGCCTGCCGGCAGCGACGAGGAGATCGCGGGCGTCTTCGGCGAGCGGCCACGCCGCAGGGCAGCGCAATGCATCGATCCCCAGCCCTGCCTCGTCGAGGATCGCGGTGACGAACGCACGGTGGATCGGGAATCCCGAGTGGCTGGAGCACGCCACCGCCAGCAGCTCGGCGGCGAGCATGGCGCCCGCCTCGACGGCGACGGTGGCCTGGAAGGGCTTGATGGCCGACCGGAAGAAGAT
The DNA here is from genome assembly GCA_050050155.1 of Acidimicrobiia bacterium. Taxonomy (GTDB): domain Bacteria; phylum Actinomycetota; class Acidimicrobiia; order Spongiisociales; family UBA5794; genus CAYQEC01. Next base: position 5,694 of record JASFUV010000038.1, read on the forward strand.
CGGCAGGTCGGGCTCACCCCACGCCGCCAGGACCCGCCCCGCAGCGTCGGAGGCGACCACGGTGGCCTCGTGGACCGCCTCGGTGAGCCCGGATCGAACCGTACGAATGCGCAGTGGAGGCACTCAGCCCGGCTGCAGCAGCTCGTCGACCGTGGCGAGACCGTCCCGGTACCGCCGGATCAGTTCGGCATGGATCAGCTCGTGCGCCTCGTAGACGCCGCGCCGCTGGCGGGAGACCTCACGCTCCATCTCGGTGAGCGCCGCCTGGATGTCCTCCAGCTCGTTGTTGGCGATGCCGGGGAGGTGGGTGAGGAAGTCGTCGCCCAGCACCCGATCCACGGAGCGCCGGCCGGTGTGGGGCGTCTCGGGTGGGTCGATCGGCAGCGCCTTGGGGACCGCGTCACGTTGCGCCGAATCGGCGTCGCTCCCGGTGAGGATCTCCGGCAGTGCCTCGATGATGCTGCGGTCCTCGTCCCCGGCGCGCCGTCGCATCTCGAAGGCGAGCAGATCCATGCGTCCGTGGAGGAGGCGCCGATAGTAGGAGAGCTCGGTGTCGAGCTCGTCGCACAGCTTGCGGCGGGCGCGCAGCTCGTCGAGGGGTACCTGCTCGACGTCGGCGACGAATTCCGGGTCGAGCACGATGTCGATGCGCCTGCGTTGCTGGTTCAGAGCCGATCCTTTCTGTCCAAGGACGAGGCTACCAAGGAACCGTCACGAGCACGCCGCCCTCAGGGTCGGGTATGGGTTCACCGGGGCGCCGCCTCCGGGGTGGAGCTGGAAGTGGAGGTGGGTCGCTCCGCCGATGGCGTTGCCGGAGTTCCCGACATACCCGAGCACGGTGCCCTTGGAGACCCGCTGGCCGGTCGACACCCCGGGGGCGTAGCCGTCGAGGTGGGCGTAGTAGTAGGTGGCCTCGGCGCCGACCACGTAGGCGGTGGTGCCACCGAGGCTGTTGCTGGAGAGCCGCACCGTGCCGTCGGTGACGGCGACCAGCGGGGTGCCGCGGGGAGCGAACAAGTCGGTTCCCTTGTGGGTGCGGCCGCCGGAGCGGGGGAATCCCCAGTCGTTGATGAAGCTGGCGCCGCCCTGCACCGGGCAGATGAACCCGGGGATCGTGCCGGCGGGAAGCCCGCCGGCGGCGCCGGCCTTGCGGGCGGCCTCGGCGACCTTGCGGGCCCGTTCCGCCGCCTCGTACTGGGCGAGGACGTCGGCGTAGTTCGCCTTGGCGTCGGCGTAGGCGTCGGCCTGGACCTGGCGGGCCTCGTCGAGGCGAGTGACGTTCTCTTCCGCCGCTTCGCTCAAGGCGGCGACTTCGAGCTCGTTGGCCTCCAAGTCCGCCTTGCGACGGTCGAGGTCCTGCTGGAGGGCTTCGAGGCGGTCGAGTGTCACCAGGTTGGCATCGGTGGCGCGTTCGATGAGGACCTGGCGGGTCAGCACCTCCTGGATGGACCCTGCGTTCATGGCGATGTCGACGATGCCGGTGCCGCCGCTGGTGTAGGCATCGATGACGAGCTCCTCGGCGAGGTCCTTGAGATCGCGCAGGTCGGCCTCGTCCTCCTTGATCCGGTCCACGGTGCGGGTGATGCGGTACGTGAGGTCCTCGAGCCGGGCGTTGACGTCCTGGTACTCGGCGAGGGCGTCCTCCAGGTCGGCGTCGGCGTCGGCGAGTCGCTGGTAGGCGGCGTCCCGCTCACTCTTGGCCTCGTCGACCTGGCTCTTTGTCTGCGCGGTCGCTCCGACCGGCGCCACCGCGAGGAGGGCGAGGATGATGAGCGGGGTGAGGGCACGAATGCGGCCTGGGCATCGCATGGCGAGCATCGAGGATAGCCCCTTTCCGGCGACTGAGCGCAGGCGAGGAACGGCGAGTCGCGGTCGAGGAAGGGGGCAGGGTCGTCCCCGCCGTGTCTCCGGCGGCGTCGGGGAAGGGCGATCACCCGGCGCGCGCGGTCCCCGCACGCTGCGCCGCGACGATGCCCACCGTCACCATCGCGATCCCGAGCAGCTGGCCGGGGCCGGGGACCTCCGAGAGGAAGATCCAGCCGAGCACGGCGATCTGGATCAGCATCGTGTTGTTGATGGCGACCGATTCGGTGGCGGTCAGCGACCGGAGCGACACGTTCCACAAGGTGAAGGCGAGGGCGGTGTTGACCACCGCCAGCCACACCACGATGAGCACGGCAGCTCCGGTGAGGTGAGGCCACCCCTCGGTGACGAGACCCGCGGCGAGGA
>JASFUV010000039.1:0-7920 GCA_050050155.1 Acidimicrobiia bacterium
GCGGAGTCCGACGTGGGGACGGCGGCGCCGAAGCGCTACACGTTCAAGTCGCCGCCCCATTCGGTCCAACTCCTGAGCGACGCCGGGATCGACGGGGTGCAGCTCGCCAACAACCACACCCTCGACTTCGGGACCCCGGCCCTGCTACGCACCCTGGAACTGCTCGACGAGGGCGACATGCCCCATGCCGGGGCCGGTGACGACCCGACCGCGGCCTACGCCCCTCGCTTCTTCGACGTCGACGGGTGGCGGATCGGGGTGGTGGCGTTCTCCCGGGTGCCGTGCGACTGGGCCTCCTCGGGCGTCAACAGCCGGCCCGAGGTGGCCTGGACCTGTGAACCGTTCGTGCCCGACACCATGGCGGCCGTGGCTGAGGCAGCCGCCGACTCGGATCTGACGGTGGTGATGGTCCACTGGGGCATCGAACTCGACCACTGCCCGCAGCCCTACCAGCGGGCCCTGGCGGAGGCATGGGTCAGGAGCGGCGCCGATCTCATCATCGGCGGCCACCCCCACGTGTTGCAGGGTGTCGAGCAGGTCGACGGTGTCTGGCTGGTGAACTCGACCGGCAACTTCGCCTTTCCGTCGGCCCGCGCCTCGAGCGCGATCACCGCCCTGTTCGACTTCACGGTGAACGAGGACGGGATCTCGCTGCAGGCGCACCCGATCCGGATCGAGTCGGGACGGCCGGTGCCCGCCACCGGATCCGACGCCGCCGCGATTCTGGCCGACCTCGGTTCCTGGTCCTTCGGTTGGACCTTCGATGAGAACGGCATGGCGGTCCCCACCGACGCAGCCGGAGCCTGCGGCTAGCGACGGTGGATCTCCGGTGCGGGACCGGAACGCGGCATACTCACCGTGCCGGGCGGGTTGACGCCCGTGACGGAACCACACCCGAGGAGTCCGATGGGGCTGTTCTCCAAGAAACCGCGGCCGGTCAAGCTCCAGCAGCTCGAGGAGCTGGAGGCGATGTTCACCTCAGGCCAACCGGTGCTGCTCGACCTGTATCAGGTGGGGTGTAGCGCCTGCCAGGTGATGGACGGGATCGTCAACGAACTGGCCCGGGAGTACGGGGAATCCGCCCACATCGTCAAGGTCGACGTGGGGCGGGTGCCGGGAGCGATCCAGGCCTTCAAGATCCGGTCCACCCCCACGTTCATCCTCATGGGCCCGGCGCCGGTGAAGAAGTCGAAGAAGCGTGGCCAGACCGCAGCCAAGGAGCGGCGCATCACCTCCCGCTGGCGCACCTCGGGCCTGGTCCGCAAGCACCAACTCCAACGCGTCCTCGAATCCAACGGAGCCGTCCGCGCCGAGCCGTAACGCGCCCGTGCACCCAACCCAGGGCTCCAGTGCACGAAAATGCGGCCTCCCAGCCCACAGTTGGAGGACCCGCCGCCCCCAGTCTCCGAACCGTGGGCCCCAGACCACGGTTCTGCGGCCTCTCAACCCTGGGTTCGGTGCATTGGGGCGGTCAGTAGGTGTAGAAGCCGCGGCCGGTCTTGCGGCCGAGCATGTCGGCGTCGACCATGCGGCGCAGCAGCGGGGGCGGGGCGTAGCGGGGCTCGCGGTACTCCTCGAACAGCGACTCGGCCACCGCCAGCAGGGTGTCGTTGCCGACCAGATCGCACAACGCCAGGGGCCCCATCGGATGGCTCGCCCCGTTCACCATGGCGGTGTCGATGTCGTCGCGGGTGGCGAACCCCGCCTCGAGCATCCGGATCGCCTCGAATAGGTAGGGGCACAGCAGCAGGTTGACGATGAACCCGGCCCGGTCCTTGGCGTGGACCACCACCTTCCCCAGCGTCTCGGTGGCGAACGCGGCGGCCCGCTCCACCGTGGCGCCGGACACGACGACGCTGCGGACGATCTCGACCAGCGGCATCACCGGCGCCGGGTTGAAGAAGTGCATGCCGACCACCGATTCGGGCCGCGAGGTTGCCGTGGCGATCCGCACGATGGGGATCGACGACGTGTTGGAGGCGAGCACCGCCCCCGGATCCTCCACGACGGCGTCGAGGCGGGCGAACACGTCACGCTTCAGCGTGTCGTCCTCCACCACCGCCTCCACCACGAGCTGCCGGTCCGCCATCGCCCCCAGATCGCTCCCGAAACGGATCCGTCCCAGCGCGGCGTCCCGTTCCTCCGCCGTCACCTTGCCGCGCTCCAACGCCCGTCCCAGGGACGCCTCCACTCGGGCCCGGGCCGCTGCCGCCAGCGACTCGTCGATCTCGTGGACGACCACGTCGACACCGCCGCGAGCGCACACCTCGGCGATGCCGGCACCCATCTGCCCACCGCCGACAACCCCGACCCGGTCGATGGCGCCGCTCACACGTGCCCCGGCGGGTTCTTGATCTGGGCGAGCACCTGGCGCCGGTTCTCGACGATCTCGTACCCGATCTGCTCCAGGCTGTCCATCAGCCACAGGTAGGCGGCCTCCCCCGGCCGGTAGTCGGCTTCGGCCATTCCCTGGATCCGGCCCTGCTCCTGGAGCTGCTTGACCTGCTTGTGGTTGCTGCGGGGCTCGAGGGTGTAGACGCCGAGGGTCTTGCCCCCGTTCTGGTTGAGGATGGAGAACACCGGGACGTCGCTCGGCCCGTCGGCGATGTAGACCATGTTGCGCAGTGGCACCCGCCGTTCCGTCTCGGACATCTGGGCGTTGACGTCGACCGACGGGTTCTTGTTGACACCCTTGTTGATCTCGAAGATGGCCCGCGTCTTGGAGGTGTGGCCGATCGCCTCCGCCAGGTACTTGATCGGTGCCTCCCCCTCCGCCACCGGGAGACGGTCCAGGTAGCCGGGCGGGGCCGGATGCGAGATGTAGCTGTTGGCCCAGATGCCGTCGACGTAGGGCGCCACCGCCGAGCCTTCGATCATCGGTCTGATCCCGGTGGAGACGACGTAGTGCTCGACCGAGATCCCCTCGTGGGTAAATTCGGGGACCTCTTGCACCCGGGCCCGGGTCGCTTCGAAGAACTCCGGGATGCCGGGGCAGAACTTGAGGCGCGCCCCCAGGTCTCGCAGCTTGGCGTTGGTGAGATCGGCGAAGATGCCCGCCTCGACGTAGGTGAGGATGTGGATGAGGTAGGCCATGTCTCGGCCCATCACCTCACCCTGGCCGCGGTGGTAGTCGACGAGACCCTCGACCTCCTGCCAGAACGTCGCGGCGTCGACCCCGTACTCGTCGAAGATCGGCCCCTGCATGTTGTCGGGGATCAGGGTGCGGTCGAAATCCCACAGGAAGGCGATGACCGTCTGGGTGTGGAGCGGAACGGGCATACCCGGAAGCCTAGGACCTCGCGTCCCTCCGGACCGCCCGTCAGGGGGTCTCGGTGCGCCCGAAACGGACGGTGTCGCCATCGAGCCACCACGGTTGGAGCAGGCACGGAGACCCACGCAGCGCCCCGTGGCCCTCGCCGAGGCGTTCCAGTGGGACCAGGGTGACCACGTGCCACCCGCGGGCCGCCAGCATCCACACCGCGCGCGTCAGCAAGTCGCAGTCGGGCTCCCCGTCGATGACGATCTCGACGATGCGCTGCGCCCCGGCGACGGCGCACGGCACGTCGGCCAGTTCGGCGAGGAGCCGCCGGTCGCACACCTCGCCGAGGTAGGTGGTGACGGCCCGCTCCTGGTGGCCGGCGTAGGCCGCCAGTACCGCCTCGACGACGCGGTCCACGCTGCGCACTGCGGTCTGGACGGCCATGGCCATGCGGTACCCCTTCGCTCCCGACTTACAGCGATGTAGTTTACCAGCGCTCCGGCCCGCCCGCCGGACGAACCGGGTGCACCCGGGGTGAGGGCGCGGCGCTGAGTAGGCTCGCTGACATGACGGCCCCCACCATCGACGAGCACGCCCTCGACGGTCTCACCCGGGCCGAGGTGAAGGAGCGGATCGCCCGCGGCGAGGTCAACCAGGTGCAGGAGGGGCCGAGCCGGACGACCGCCGAAATCGTCCGCTCCAACGTCGTCACCCGGTTCAACATCCTCCTCGGGATCCTGCTGGTCGTGATCCTCGCCGTCGTGCACCAGCCGAAGGACGCCCTGTTCGGGATCGTGCTCGTCACCAACGCCGCCATCGGCATCATCCAGGAGCTGCGGGCCAAGGCGACGCTCGATCGCCTCGCCCTCCTCACCGCCCCCACCAGCCGGGTGGTGCGGGAGGGGAAGGTCGTCGACATCCCGAGCGACCGGATCGTGCGCGACGACGTGGTCGTGGTGGCGGCCGGCGACCAACTCGTGGTCGACGGACCGGTGCTGGCGGCGCGGGGGCTCGAGATCGACGAGTCGTTGCTCACCGGCGAGTCCGATCCGGTGCGGAAGACCCCCGGCGACGTGTGCCTGTCCGGGTCGTTCGCGGCGGCGGGCACCGGGTACTACCGGGCCGAGCACGTCGGGGCGGAGGCCTACGCGGCTCGCCTCGCGAAAGAGGCGAAGCGTTTCACGCTGGTGCGATCCGAGTTGCGCGACGGCGTCGACCTCATCATCCGCGGCGTCAGTTGGGCGGTCGGTCCCACGATCGCCCTGCTGGTCTGGAGCTCGCACCGGGCCGGGGTCGGCTACCTGGAGGCGCTGCGTTCGGCGGTGTCGGGCGCGGTCGGGATGATCCCCCAGGGCCTGGTACTCCTCACCTCGATCGCCTTCGCGGTCGGCGTGGTCCGCCTCGGGCGGCGCAACGTCCTCGTCCAGGAGCTGCCCGCCATCGAAGGCCTGGCCCGGGTCGACACGGTGTGCTTCGACAAGACCGGAACCCTCACCGAGGGCAAGCTGGTCGTCCAGGATCTCGATCAGCTCGGCGACATCGACCCCGCGCCCGCCCTGGCGGCATTGGCGGCCGCCGAGTCCGATCCCAACGCCACCTTGCTGGCGATCCGCACCCGCTTCCCCGACCCTCCGTCCTGGGAGGCGGATGCGTCGGTGCCGTTCTCATCGGCCCGCAAGTGGAGCGCGGCGTCGTTCCCCGACTCCGGGACGTGGGTGCTGGGCGCCCCCGAGATCCTGGCCCCGTCCGACCGGGACGTGTCGTCGAGGGCCGAGGAGCACGCCTCTCGCGGGCGCCGGGTGGTGCTGCTCGCCTGGACCGACTACCGGATCGAGGGCGACCGGCTCCCGCGCCGCCTCCAGCCGGCGGCCCTGGTGGTGCTGGGCGACAAGATCCGCAAGGACGCCTCCGACACGCTCCGCTACTTCGCCCGCCAGGGGGTGCAGGCCAAGGTCATCTCGGGCGACCATCCCGACACCGTGGCCGCCATCGCCCGCGAGGTCGGGGTGCCGGGGTCCGCCGAGGTGGTCGACGCCCGCACCCTCCCGAGCGAACCGGAGGCCTTCGCCGCGGTGGTGGAGCGGGCCACCGTGTTCGGACGGGTCACCCCGCATCAGAAACGAGCCATGGTGGGGGCGCTGCAGTCACGTGGGCACGTCGTCGCCATGACCGGCGACGGGGTCAACGATGTCCTCGCCCTCAAGGACGCCGACATCGGGATCGCCATGGGCTCGGGCAGCGCCGCCTCCCGCTCCGTGGCGCAGCTGGTGCTCATCGACGGCCAGTTCGACACGCTGCCCGGCGTCGTCGGCGAGGGCCGGCGGGTCATCTCCAACATCGAGCGGGTGGCGAACCTGTTCGTCACCAAGACCGTCTACGCCATCTTCATCGCCCTCGCGGTCGGTCTCGCCGCGCTTCCGTTTCCGTTCCTCCCCCGCCACCTCACTCTGGTCGGGTCGGTGACGATCGGGATCCCAGCCTTCTTCCTCGCCCTCGCCCCCTCCACCGAGCGTGCCAGGGCCGGCTTCGTGATGCGGGTGTTGCGCTTCGCCGTCCCCACCGGGGTGGCGGCCGGGCTTGCCAGCTTCGGCGCCTACCAGCTCGCCATCTCCGAGGGGGTCGTGCTCAACCAGGCGCGCACGGTGGCGACCCTGGTGCTCGCCGCCATCGGCCTGTTCGCCCTCGGGGTGGTCGCCCGGCCGCTGCTCCCCTGGAAGCGGGTGCTCATCGGTTCGATGGCGGGATTCGTGGTGCTGCTGTTCTTCACCGACGCCTCGCAGAACTTCTTCGAGCTGCACCTCCCCCGCCTGGTGGTGCTGCTGGCCGGGGTCGGCATCATCGCCATCACCGGAACCGCCATGATCGGGACGTTGATCGCCCTCGGCTGGATCAAGCAGGTACCCGAGTACCTACGCGAGCATCCCGAGGCGCCGCAGCAGTCGATCCGGATCGCCCGCCGCCGGATCCGCTCGCTGTTCGGGGGGCGCCGCACTGGGGACACGGAGGAGCCAGAGGAGCCTCCCGCGTCGGCTTCACAGGAGAGTGGCGAGGCGGATTCGGACCGGGAATCTCCCCAGGTTGCTGCGCCGGCTGCGGACCGCGACAACGGACCCGACGACGAGGAACCGACCGTGTTGCGGGACATCGACTGGTTCGATCCGGAGCAGGACTCCTGATCCAGAAATCCCCCAGCTGCGGCATTCACTCGTCGTCGACTCGGGTGTGGTAGACCCGCCGGAGCAGCTCGTTGAGCGTCACCTGGTCCTCCCGGCCGAGCCCGGCGAGGAAGGCGGCCTGCTCGTTCTTAGCCTCGCGGGCGACCGCGTCCTGAATGCGGCGGCCCGCCGCAGTCAGGTGGATCTCCCGCCGCCGCCCGTCGACCGCGCTGGCGCGACGCTCCACCATCCCCCGCGCTTCGAGACTGTCGACAACCGCCACCACATTGCGCGGGTCGACGGCGATGAGCTGGGCGAGCCGACCCTGACCGGTCGGCCCCGATGCGGCGAGGACGCCGAGCGCCAGGTATTGCGCCTGCGTCAGCTCGTGGCGGGTGAGCAGCGAAGCCCATGCCCGCTCGACCAGCCTGCCGAGCCGTGACAGCAGGAACCCGGTCCCGTCCTGGAAGCTGGGGTGGTGTTCGGCATCGCCCATCGCGGCAACCACGGTAGCCGATCTACATGGATGATGTACACTTAGACATAGAACATGAAGACTATCGGGGAGCAGCCATGGAAGACCACGTCCTCACCACGCCGCCGACGCCCGGCCACAACAGCGTCAACCCGTTCATCATCGTGCGGGGCTCGGCGTCGGAGTTCATCACGTTCCTCGAGAAGGTCTTCCACGCCGCGGAGCGGCGGGAGGTGCACACCCCCGACCGCGACGGCACCCTGATCCACGCCGAGGTCGCCATCGGCAACGGCACGATCATGGTGGCCGACGCCAAGCAGGATTGGCCGTTCACCCCGGCGTTCACGCAGGTCTACGTGTCTGATGCCCAGGCCGTCCTCGACCGGGCTCTCTCCTTCGGCGCCGAGATGGTCACCCGAGTCTCGCCCTTCTACGGAATGAAACTCGCCCGGTTCCGGGATCCCTGGGGCAATCTGTGGTGGCTCTACCAACCGGAGGAGGGAGCGGCGCCGGCGACCACGGCGGACACGGCGGATACCTCGTGGCACGATGCCGATCCCAGCTACGTCTACACCAGCCTGATGACCGCGATGGCGTCGCCGCGACCGGAGCACGATCGGTGACGCGACACAACCACCTCGAAGTGTGGTGCTGATCGCCGGAGCCGATTCAGGCCTGGGGAACGCTGAGCCGGTAGTCGTCGAGGTCGTCGTCCCATTCCAGCTCGATGAGCCCGCGAGCGGCGGCCGCCCGGGCGAACTGGAGAAACCCGCTGAACCCGTGGCGACGCTCGCTGAAGTTGCGCTGCCGCTTCTGCATCCGGTTCTTCAGTCCCGACAGCACCGGCACCGCACCCGACCGTTCCATCTCGGCGACGACGTCCTGGAGCAGGACGAAGCCGGCGTTCTCGTTGCCCGTCTCTGGGAAGTCGACGGTGGGATCCCCCTGGGCATCGGAGTCCTCCAAGGCGATGACGTTGCGCTCCTCCAGGTAGCGGAGGAGTTCCCCGAAGGCCCGGAAGCCGTGGTCGG
>JASFUV010000040.1:0-7900 GCA_050050155.1 Acidimicrobiia bacterium
CCCATGCCGGCGAGGGCCGCCTCCACCGCCTCGAGACGGGCGGATGCGCGTGCCCGGGCCAACTCGTCGCGGCGGAGCCGTTCCTCGGCCTGCTCCAGCTCGTCACGGGCGCGCCCCCCGACCTGGTGGGCGGCGGCGTGAGCCGCCTGCGCCTGCCCCACCGCCACGTCGGTCTGCTGGATCTCGGTGACGAGTTGGGCAGCCCGCTCGGCCTCCTCGGCGAGGCGGGCCTCGACGACGTCCCGGCGCCGGCCGAGCGCATCCGCCTCGCGGCGGTCCCGCTCGGCGGCGGTCTCCAGCGCCCGCAGGTCGCCGCGCAGCGTCGCCACCATCCCCTCGGCGGGGAGTTGCGCCTGCTCGGCGAGGGATCGCTCCTCGTCCTCGAGGGCGGTGAGGGCGGCCTCCCGGCGCTCCGCCTCGGCGGCCGCGGCGCGTTCGTCTGCGACACAGCGTTCGATCTCGGCGGCGACCGCGACGCTCTCCTCCTCCAGGTCGTGGCGGCGTTCCCCCGCGCCGCGACGGCGGCTCTCGAACGAGTAGCGGCGTTCCCGGGCGACGAGGGCGATACGGTGGTAGCGCTCCGCCACCGTTTCGAGGCGGGCGGCGGCCGCGGTGTCACGCTCCAGGGCGTGGCCCACCTCTCCGGCGGCCTGGCGCAGGGTGACGAGGCTGGAGGCGAGGAGGCGCCGCTGCTCCTCGTGGCCTGCGATGGCAGCGGTCAAGGCCCCCTGCTCGGCGCCGTCGGCGGCGAGCCGGTCACGCAGCGTCCGGAGCTGCTCACCCCCGAGCCAGAGGCGCAGAGCACGGATCTCGGCCCGCACCCCCTCGTGACGCTCGGCGGCGTTGGCCTGGCGTTTCAGGGGACGGAGGTGACGTCGCTGCTCATCGAGGATGTCGGTGAGGCGGGTGATGTCGAGGTCGGTCTGCTCGAGGCGGCGCACCGACCGGTCGCGCCGCTGCCGGTGCTTGGTGATCCCGGCGGCTTCCTCGATCACGGAGCGGTGCTCGTCGGCGCGGGCACTGAGGATGCCGCCGATCTGACCCTGCCCGACCAGCACGTGCTGGTGGCGTCCCACCCCGCCGTCCGACAGCAGCTCGTGCAGGTCGAGGAGCCGGCACGGGGTGCCGTTGAGGGCGTACTCGGAGGTCCCATCCCGGTAGAGGCGGCGCGTCATCGTGATCTCGTTGAGGTCGAGCGGGAGGAACCGGTCGCTGTTGTCGAACGTCACCACCACCTCGGCCCGGTTGAGCGGGGGCCGGGTGGCGGTCCCGGCGAAGATGACGTCCTCCATCCGCTCGGTGCGCAGGGCGCTGGTGGCCTGGGTACCCATGACCCAGGCGAGGGCGTCGAGCAGGTTGGACTTGCCGGACCCGTTGGGGCCGACGACCACGGTCACCCCCGCCTCGAAGTCGAGGCGGGTGCGGTCCGCGAAGGACTTGAACCCGGCGAGGGACAACGTCTTGAGGTACACGGCCAAGCGAGCTTACCAACGAACTACATCGTTGGGATTCGTTTTGCGCGGCTCAGCGGATCGCGAATCCGGTCAGATCCGGGTCCGGTTCGACGTCCCTGAGCTCCACCGCCAGCACCCGGGAAGCGGGAGGACCCGTCTCGAGGAACCGCCGCATCGCCGCCACCGCCGCCTCGCTCCCCTGCACCAGCACCTCGACCCTCCCGTCGATGAGGTTGCGGACCCACCCGGTCACACCGCAGCGCTTCGCCTGATGCACCGTCGACCAGCGGAACCCGACCCCCTGGACCCGACCCTCCACCGTGCCGCGCACCGCCACCTCCCTCATCGCTGGCATCCCCGACACCAGAAGGTGCTGCGCTGTCGCAGCACCTCGCGCACGATCGGGGCGCCGCAGCGGGGGCACGGCTCGTCCTCCCGGCCGTATGCCCGGAGCCGTGCCAGGTTCTCGCCGGCGCGCCCGTCGGGCAGCAGGTACGGCGAGGTCTCCAGCGTGGTGCCGCCCCAACGGAGCCCTGCCGCAAGCGCCGCCTTGATGCCGCGCCGCAGCCGCACCAGCTCCTCGGCCTGGAGCGACCCGCCGGGACGGTGCGGATCGAGGCCGGCGCGGTGCAACGCCTCGTCGGCGTAGATGTTCCCCACCCCGGCGACGATGCCCTGATCGAGCAGGAGCGGCTTGATCGGCGCGGTGCGCCCCGCCAGCCGCCGCCCCAGCTCCCTGGACGGCGGGAGCCCGTCGAGGGCGTCCGGCCCCAGCCGAGGCAGCGACGTCGACGCCAGCTCATCGAGAGTGACCACGGCAACAAACCCGAAGGTGCGCGGGTCCACGAAACGGAACTCGACGTCCCGCCCGAGACCGACGACGACATGGGTGTGCGGCTCCCTGGCGTCTCCGGGCGCGGCGAGCACGATCCGGCCCGACATCCCAAGATGCGTGATCCAGCGCAGATCCCCCTCCAAGGAGGTGACGAGGAATTTGCCGTGACGTCCCACCGTCTCGATCCGGCGCCCGCGGAGCCGGGCGGCGAAATCGCCCGCCATCGGCTGGCGACGCACCATGCGGGGATGCCCCACCTCGACGTCCCGGATCCGGCGCCCCGCCATGACCGGCGCGAGGTGGCGGCGGATCGACTCGACCTCGGGGAGCTCAGGCATCGCCCTCGCCGGTCAGGGCCTTCGCCGCGGCCCGGGCCGCGTCCTGCTCGGCCCGTTTCTTGGATCGCCCCGACCCCTGCCCCAGCAGCTCGCCGTCGGCCCACACGCTGGCGGTGAACTCCTTGGCGTGCTCCGGCCCGTCCTCCTCGACGGCGTAGCGGGGACGCAGCCCGCGCCGAGCGAGGTGCTCTTGGAGCCGGGTCTTGTAGTCGAGGCGCCCCGGGAACGTGGCACGATCGTCCACCAGGTCGCTCCAATGGCGCAACACCAGGTCCCGCACCGTGACGAAATCGGCGTCGATGTAGATGGCACCGAGCACTGCCTCGACCGCGTCGGAGAGGATCGACTCCTTCTCCCTCCCCCCGGTCAGCTCCTCGCCCCTCCCCAGCAGGAGCGCAGCGCCGAGGTTCCAGTCCCGCGCCAGGATGGCAAGCGCCCGTTCGTTGACGACGGCGGCCCGCACCTTCGCCATCTCCCCCTCCGCCATCGTCGGGTACTCGTCGTACAGGTAGTGGGTCACCGCCAGCTGCAGCACCGCGTCGCCGAGGAACTCGAGTCGTTCGTACGAATCCGCCACGTCGTGTTCGGCCGCGTACGAACGGTGCAGCATGGCGCTCGACAGCAGCCCGATGTCGGTGAAGGTGTACCCGACCGCCTCCTGGATCCGGGTGAGGGTGTCGGCGGTCACGCGTCCAGCTCCCCGGCGCGGGCCAGACCGTCCGAGATCCGGCGCGGCAGGTCGCCGTCGGCGCCCTCCGCCGCCAGCCCGATCGCGCTGGCGACGGCGACACGGGCCGAGGATCCGTGGGCGATCACGGCCACCCCGTCGACGCCCAGCAGGTGCGCCCCGCCGGTGCGGTCCGGGTCGAGTCGCTGCCGGAGCCCGGTGATCGCCGGCTGCAGCGCCGCCACCGCCTCCTCCAGGGCGGGGTCGGCCATCGCTTCCGCCGCGAGACGGAACGTGAGCCGGGACGCCCCCTCGGCCGCCTTGAGAATGACGTTGCCGGTGAACCCGTCGGTGACGAAGACCTCGGCCCGGTCGGCGTCGAGGTCGCGACCTTCGACGTTGCCGACGAAGTCGATACCGGGGGTGCGTTCCAGGAGGCGGTAGGTCTCCTTCTCCAGGTCCCGCCCCTTGTTCGCCTCCTCCCCGATGTTGACGAGACCGACCCGGGGGGTGGCGACGTCGAAGTGGATTCGCGCCAGGGCGCTTCCCATGACGGCGAACCGAGCCAGGTCCTCGGGGCGGCAGCTCACGTTGGCGCCGCTGTCGAGCAGCACGACCCGGCTCGGGAAGATCGACGCGATGGCGGGCCGTCCCACGCCGGGGAGGCGCCCCAGGATGAAGGCCGCGGCCGCCATGGCGGCGCCGGTGGAACCCGCCGAGACGAATCCGTCGGCGTCGCCCGCCGCCACGAGCCGCGCCGCCACCGCCACCGAGGCGTCCCGCTTGTCCCGGATCGCCCTGGCGGCGTCGTCGCCCATCTCGATGATCTCGGAGGCGTTGACGACGGGGAGATCGGCGCCGGCGTCGGCGAGCACCGGGCGCAGGCGCGCCTCGTCACCGACGAGGATGAGGTGGTGGCCGGCCCCCGCCGCCGCGATGGCGCCCCACACCACTTCGGTGGGAGCATGGTCTCCCCCCATTGCGTCAACGGCAATGCGGGCCATGGGAGAACCCTAGGACGTCTCGATGGCCTCGCGGCCCTTGTAGTTGCCGCACTCGTGGCAGACGCGATGGGGCAGGCGCGGTGACCCACACTGGGGACACGCCACGGTGGCAGGCGCGGTCACCTTCCACCCGGCCTTGCGGCGGCGCGTCCGGGAACGCGACATCTTCTTCTTCGGTACCGCCATTGGAGAACCTCGTTGTCCGGTCAGTCCCCGGTGTCCAGCAGGTCCTTCAAGACCGCAAAGGGCGAGGTGGACTCGTCCTCCTGGTCGGGGGTGGCTGTATTCAAGCCGCTTCCGGGCACTCCAACAAGTCCCGGGCAGTCGGGACCGCACACCGGCGCCACCGGCATGGCGAGCATGACCTCGTCGCGAACCAGCGGCTCGAGGTCGAGAACGTCCCCGTCGAGGTGGTAGTCGTCACCACCGTCGGCATCGGCGGTCACCACCTGGATCACGTCGAGTTCCAGGGCATCGTCGATCTCGGCGAGGCACCGGTAGCAGCGGTGTCGCACCGCGGCGACGACGGTCCCCCGCACCTCGATCCCGCCCGAGACGGCGTCGAGGCGCAGCCTCGCCCGCAACGGTGGATCGGGCAGCACCTCGGACAGCTCGACGGCCCATGCGACCGGGACCTCGATCTCGGCGTCGCGCTGCTGGGCCCGGCCGGCCCGCAATGCCGCCACGTTGACCTGGAAGTCGGTGTGTTTCACGCCGCGAGTGTATCCCTCACGGTGACCCTGCCATCACTCCGAGAGGGGCACCTCGGGAGAGGGCGGCAACGGCTCGTGGAGGGCAGCGCGTGATTCCTGGACGTACCGCAGCAACTCCCCCAAGATCGCCTCCGCCTCCGACAGGCGGCGCTCCGCGACGTCCTCGGCCTCGAGCCGGATCCGCTCCGCCTTCTTCTCGGCGTTGCGTACCAGGGTGTTGGCCTCCTGCACCGCCTCTTCGACGATGTAGTTCTCCGAGACCAGCTCCTCGGACCTGGCCTTCGCCTTGGCGAGGACCTCGCGGGCCTTCTCGTTGGTGCGGGCCACGTAGGCGGCCCGTTCCCGCACCATCCAGCGGGCGGCCCGCAGCTCCTCGGGAAGCGCCGCCATGGCGTCGGCGAGGGTGCCGTCGATCTGGCCCCGCACCGACCGCATCTGCTCGACGAAGTCCTCCCGCGCGATCATGACACTGTTGGAGAGCGGAACGGTCCGCGCCGCCTCCACCTCGACGATGAGCTCTTCGAGGGCGTCGCGCACCGCGTGCTGGGCCCGTTCGATCATGTCGAGGACCTGCCCGGGGATGGGTGGGGGGGCTTTGCCGTCAGTCATCCGCAAACCGCTCCTTCAGCGCCCGGGCCACCGGTTCGGGGACCAGAGAGTCGACCGATCCGCCGAGACCGGCGACCTGTTTCACCAGCGAGGAGGACAGGTAGCCGTACTCGGGCTTGGTCGCCACGAACAGGGTAACGATTCCAGACAGGTGACGGTTCATCTGCGACATCTGGAACTCGTAGTCGAAGTCGGTCATGGCCCGCAGACCCTTCACGATCACGTCGATGCCCTCGGTGGAGGCGTAGTCGACGAGGAGCCCGGCGAACGACCCGACCTCGACATTGGCCCACGGGGTGCAGGACGTACGGATGAGGTCCATGCGCTCCGCCGCGGTGAACAGCGGCTCCTTCGACGGGTTCTCGACCACTGCAACCAGGACCCGCTCGAAGATGCCGGCACAGCGCTCGATCACGTCGAGATGCCCCTTGGTCGGGGGATCGAAGCTCCCCGGTACGAGGGCCGAAGTCACATCTCCTCCTTGGCGAATCGCCACAGCTCGGCGCTTCCGTAGTGGCGCCGGTCGGTGAGCACCAGTGACGGCACCGTTGCCTGCGCCTCGTCCCCGTGGCGGCGGTGCACCACCACGACCGCGCCCCTCACGAGCGAGGCCGTCACACGCGACAAGACATCATTGAGCGACGCTAGCGGCACGGCATACGGGGGGTCAACGAACGCCAGATCGAAACGCTCGCCCTCCTCCTCCAAGAAGCGCTCCACCGGACCGGCAACGATCTCACCGCCGAGCCCGACCGCGGCCACGTTGGCGCGCAGAGCGGTGAGCGCCGCCCGATCCCGCTCCACGAACGTCGCCGCCGCCGCGCCGCGGCTGAGGGCCTCCAACCCGAGGGAACCGGTCCCGGCGTACAGGTCGAGGACCCGAGCCTCGACCACGGCGCCGCCCAGCGAGGAGAACAGGGCCTCCTTGACCCGGTCGGTCATGGGCCGGGTGCCGAGGCCCCGGGGTGCCACGAGGCGGCGTCCCTTCGCGGCGCCGGCGATGATCCTCATCGCCGGCCACCCGGCTCGATGCCCGTCAGCTGCGGAACAGCCACTCCACGTCCTTTCCCAGCAGCGCCCGCACCTCGTCGCGGATGAGGGGATGCCCTTCCAGCTCGGGATCGCGGTGCACCATGTCGAACGCCTCGCGCCGGGCCGCCACCAAGGCATCGACATCGCGCAGGATGTCGGCCAGCTTCAGGTCCTTCACGCCGGCCTGGCGCGTCCCGAACACCGTGCCCTGGCCCCGGATGCGGAGATCCTCCTCGGCGAGGCGGAACCCGTCGGTGGTCGCCACCATCGCCGCCAGACGCTGCTCCCCCTCGGGCGTGGTCGGCGCCGCGACGAGGATGCAGGTGGAGGCGTGGGCGCCGCGGCCCACCCGGCCTCGCAGCTGGTGGAGCTGGCTGAGGCCGAACCGGTCGGCGTCCTCGATCACCATGACCGTGGCGTTGGGGATGTCGATGCCGACCTCGATGACCGTCGTCGCCACCAGCACGTCGATCTCGCGGTCGCGGAAGCGCTGCATCACCGCATCCTTCTCCCCGGGGCGAAGCTGGCCGTGGAGGAGCCCGAGCCGGAGCCCGGGGAAGACCCCCCGGAGGCGCTCGTACTCGGCGGTGGCGGACGCCACCTCCAGCTTGTCGCTCTCCTCGACCAGCGGGCACACCACGAACGTCTGCCGCCCCTCCGCCGCCTCCCGGCGCACCAGGTCGTAGACCTCGGCGAGCCGGGCCGGTTCGGGGGCGACGTGGCGTGTCGTCACCGGGGTACGCCCCGGCGGCATCTCGTCGAGCACGGACACGTCGAGGTCCCCGTACAGCGTCATGGCGAGGGTGCGCGGAATCGGGGTGGCGGTCATGATGAGCAGATCCGGGTCGTAGTCGTCGACCTTGTCGCGCAACATGACTCGCTGGTAGACGCCGAACCGGTGCTGCTCGTCCACCACGGCCACGCCGAGGCGCCCGAAATGGAGGCCCTCCTGGATGAGGGCGTGCGTGCCGACCACGACGTCGATCTCCCCGGCGGCGATCCACCGCTCTACGTCGGCGCGAACGGCCCCGCCGGGGGGAAGGAAGTTGACTTCGGCGTTCCCCGACGTCAACAGGGCGAGGCGCACCCCGCCGGGACGGGTTCCGCCCTCGCCGAAGAGGCTCTCGGTGCCGGCCGCGCCCTCAGGCTCCAGCGGCGCCGGCGCCATCCCGGCCGATTCCAGGAGCTCGCGCACTCCGAGGTAGTGCTGGCCGGCGAGGACCTCGGTGGGCGCCATCACCGCCCCCT